>JANOBL010000848.1:0-2088 GCA_031411635.1 Betaproteobacteria bacterium | reverse complement strand
GAAAGCCGCGATCGAGAAGGTGGGCAGGGCCGACAAGGTGGCAGTGGCCAAGGCGCTGCACGGCCTGACGGTGACCGCCGCCAAGACACCGGGCGTGATCATGGATGTGAGCGTGGACAACAACGGCGACCTGGACCGCGAGAGCTTCATGGTCGAGGTGAAAAACGGCAAGCAGGAAGTCAAGGAAGTGCTGCCGCCGCTGAGCAAGAAGTAAGTCTTGCTCCCTCCCCCGCTCAGGGGGAGGGCTGGGGTGGGGGTGCGGTGTGCCGCGTCGCCACCCTTTGGGTTTTTGCCACCGCCAAACCCCCACCCTAACCCTCCCCCTGGCAGGGGGAGGGGACTCATACGTCAGGGCATTCCATGACCGACTTTCTGCAACTGCTGTTCTCCGGTGTGGCCACCGGCAGCATTTACGCGCTGGCCGCGCTGGGCTTCACCTTGCTGTGGCAGGCCAGCGGCACGATCAACTTTGCCCAGGGCGAGTTTGTGATGCTGCCGGCCTTCATGATGCTGGCCTTTGCCGCGCTGGGCCTGCCTCTCTCGCTGGCCTTTGTGGCCACTTGCGGGGTGGCGGTGTTGGTGCTGGGCTGGGCCTTCAAGCGTGGCATCGTCGATCCGCTGCTGCGCTTTGGCATGATGCCCATCGTGGTGGCAACCATCGGCCTGGCGATCGCCGCGCGCAACGGTGTGCGTGCCGGCTACAGCGCCGAGGCCCATGCCTTCCCCGGCCTGTTTGCCGACAAACTCTTCAACATCGCCGGCGTGACGATCACCCTGGCCGATGTGGGCACCCTGGTGCTGGCTTTGGCGCTGGTGCTGGGCACCCAGGCCTTTCTGGGCAAGACGGTGACCGGCCGCGCGATGCAAGCCGTGGCGCAAAACACCGACAGCGCCACCGTGCTGGGCATCAACGTGCCTCGGATGATCTTCTACACCTTTGCGATCAACGCACTGCTGGCCTGTGCGGCGGCGCTGCTGGTCACGCCCACGTATCTGGCCAAGTTCGACATGGGGGAGTCGCTGGGCAACAAGGCGTTTTTCGCCGCGATCATCGGCGGCTTCTCCAACAGCCGGGGGGCATTGTTGGGCGGGGTGATCGTCGGCGTGGCCGAGAACCTGGCCGCCGCCTACATCTCGCCGGCTTACAAGGATGCAGTGGCGCTGGTGTTGTTCATGCTGGTGATCTTGTTCAAGCCGCAAGGGCTGCTGGGCAAGAAGGTCGAGCGCAAAGTCTGAGGAGATCACGATGAAAAAATCTCACTTGATCGGCTCCTTGATCATCCTGGCTTTGCTGTTGGCCGTGCCCCCGCTGCTGAAGAACTACGGCATCTATTTGTTCACCACCTGGCTGGTGTTTGTCATCGCCACGATGGGGTTGAACCTGACCGTGGGCTATGCCGGCCAAAAGTCACTCGGCCATGCGGCGTTTTTCGGCATCGGTGCTTACACCGTGGCCATCGTGATGAAAGCGGGCTTCAGCTTCTGGCTGGGCCTGCCGCTGGCAATGGCCGGTTGTTTTGCGGTCGGCCTGGCACTGGGCTTTCCGGCGCTGCGGGTGCAGACGATTTACCTGGCATTCGCCACCTTGGGTTTCAACACCGCCGTCTGGCTGGTGATGCGCAACGAGGAATGGCTGACCGGCGGCACCTTTGGCATCAACAACATCGCCCGGCCCAGCTTGTTTGGTTTCAGCCTGGACGGTGGGCTGGCTTATTACTACTTTGTGCTGGCGGTGGCGGTGCTGCTGGGCGCGTTGTTGTTTGGCCTGCTGCGCTCACCCTGGGGCAAGGCCTTTACCGCGCTGCGCGACAACCCGATCCGGGCCGAATCCCTGGGTGTCGATATCCAGACCTACACCTTGCTGAGCTTTGCGATCGGCGCGGTGTATGCCGGTGTGGCCGGTGCGCTGTTTGCCTGCCTGGTGCAGTTCATCGAGCCAGCGCCGTTTGCAGTGGGCGCATCTATCATGATGTATTTGTTGGTGGTGGTGGGGGGGCCGGGTTACTTCTTCGGCCCGCTGCTGGGCTCGGCGGTGGGGGTGTTGCTGCCCGAGTGGCTGCGCTTTGCCCAGGCCTGGTATCTGTTCAT
>JANOBL010000847.1:0-1995 GCA_031411635.1 Betaproteobacteria bacterium | reverse complement strand
TCGGGCGCGTAGCCGGCTTCCACCAAGGTTTCGAATCCAGCCTTGATCAGCTCCACCGTACCGCCGCACAGCACGGCCTGCTCGCCGAACAGATCGGTCTCGGTTTCTTCGCGGAAGTTGGTCTCGATGATGCCGGCCTTGCCGCCGCCATTTGCCGCGGCGTAGCTCAGCGCCAGATCCCGCGCCTTGCCACTCTTGTCAGCGTGCACCGCGATCAGATGCGGCACGCCGCCGCCCTGGGTGTAGGTATTGCGCACCGTGTGGCCAGGGGCCTTGGGCGCCACCATCCAGACATCGATGTCCCCGCGTGGCACCACCTGGCCGTAGTGCACATTGAAGCCATGGGCGAACGCCAGCGAGGCACCGGCCTTCATGTTGGCGGCCACATCGGCGTTGTAGACGGCGGCAATCTGCTCATCGGGCAGCAGGATCATCACCACATCGGCGGTCTTGACCGCATCGGCGATCTCGGCCACCTTCAGCCCCGCTTTCTCGGCCTTGACCCAGGACGCGCCGCCCTTGCTCAGGCCGACCGTGACCTTGACACCCGAATCGTTGAGGTTTTGCGCGTGGGCATGGCCTTGTGAGCCGTAGCCGATGATGGTGACGTTTTTGCCCTTGATCAGGCTCAGATCGGCGTCTTTGTCGTAATAGACTTTCATGGGTTTCTCCTGTGTGTAGGGGTGGTTGTAGGGTGGGTCAGACGCGCAGGATGCGCTCGCCGCGGCCGATGCCGCTGGCACCGGTGCGCACGGTTTCAAGAATCGCGCTGCGGTCGATGCCCTCGATGAAGGCATCGAGCTTGCCGGCATCGCCGGTCAGCTCCAGCGTGTAGCTTTTTTCGGTGACGTCGATGATGCGGCCGCGGAAGATGTCGGCCATGCGCTTCATCTCCTCGCGCTCCTTGCCCACCGCCCGCACCTTGATCAGCATCAGCTCACGCTCGGTGTAGCTGCCTTCGGTCAGGTCCACCACCTTGACCACCTCGATCAAGCGGTTCAGGTGCTTGGTGATCTGCTCGATCACCTCGTCCGAGCCGGCGGTGACGATGGTCATGCGCGACAACGAGGCGTCCTCGGTGGGCGCCACGGTCAGGCTCTCGATGTTGTAGCCACGGGCCGAGAACAAGGCCACCACGCGGGAGAGTGCGCCGGGCTCGTTTTCGAGCAGCACGGCAATGATGTGTCTCATGATGGTTCCTGGAGGTGGGGCTCGTTGAGGCCGACAGCGGTAACCGCCGGCCCTTGGCCACATCCGATAGAAAAGTTTGAATCGATTCGTCCGCGCCTGGCGGCCGCATCGTCTGCCGGGCCACACTGGCCGTGGTAACGGCCAGGGCGCGCGGCAGCGTCAGCGGCTCACAGGTCTTCGGACCCCAGCAGCATCTCGCTGATGCCTTTGCCCGCCTGCACCATCGGCCAGACGTTTTCAGTCTGGTCGGTGCGCACATCAAGGAAGACGGTGCGGTCTTTCAGCCGGATCATCTCCTTCAGCGCCGGCTCCACCTCGGACGGCCGCTCGATCTTGATGCCGACATGGCCGTAAGCCTCGGCCAGCTTGACAAAATCGGGCAGCGCGACCAAGAAGCTGTGCGAGTAGCGGCCGCCGTAATCGATCTGCTGCCACTGCCGCACCATGCCCAGGTAGCGGTTGTTCAGCGAGACCACCTTGACGGGGGTCTTGTACTGCTGGCAGGTGGACAACTCCTGGATGCACATCTGGATCGAGCCTTCGCCGGTGATGCAGAACACCTCGGAATCCGGCTTGGCCAGCTTGATGCCCATCGCATACGGCAGGCCCACGCCCATCGTGCCCAGGCCACCCGAGTTGATCCAGCGCCGCGGCTGCTCAAACCGGTAGTACTGCGCCGCCCACATCTGGTGCTGGCCCACGTCGCTGGTGATATAGGTGTCGATGTTGCGCGTCAGCTCGCACAAGGTCTGCACCACAAATTGCGGCTTGATGACCTCGTCGCTGTTCTTGTAGGCCAGGCAC
>JANOBL010000846.1:0-3277 GCA_031411635.1 Betaproteobacteria bacterium | reverse complement strand
GCCTGGCGCGCCAGCTCGGTGTAGAAATTGACATCCCAGCGCTCGATCTTGACTTCGTCAACGGGCAGCTTCAAGTGCGTGGCTTTCAGCGCGCGCAAATCGCCGATCTCGTCGCGCTCGCGCTGCTGCACCGCCGCCTTGACCTCGTCCAGAAAGCCGATCGCCCGGGCCGGGGTTTCGGCCATGCGCCGGCGCAGCACAAACTCGTCCCAGCTTGCGGCGCCCAACAGGCCGGCATACGCCTTGCGGGCCTGCGTGATCTCGGCCAGCAGCTTCAGGTTGGCCTCACCGCCCTGGTTGGTCTTGGCGCGCCACATACGCTCTCGGGTGCTGGCCAGTTCGGCCGATTGCAGCACCGGGTCGTAAGTGGGGTAGTCCAGCCCCAGCAGCAGCTTGCCTTCGGCATCGCGCTTGGCGGCTTGCCACACTGTTTTTGGCACCCCTTGCAACTCGGCCTCGGTGAAGGCTACTTGCACATTGGCATCGCGGATATTGCGGTCGAAGGACTGGCCCAGCGCGTTGATGCGGTCGTTGAGCTGCTTGGCCTGCCGGCGCGGCTGCTGGGGCAGGCCCACACCGGCATCGTCGAACGATTCAACCAAGGTCTGGCGCAGCAAACGGTCGTCCGGGTCGCTTGGCCGCAAGGCCTTGACCGCCCGGTACAGGCGCAGGTTCTGGCCCAGCGAGGAGTTGAAATCGTTCCAGCGCAGCTCACAGGCCTCGGCCGCACTGCGGATGGCCTTGTCCGGATGCACATGCAGCATGAATTGCAGCGGATTGGCCAGGTCTTCCAGCGCGGCGCTGAAGGCGTCGTAGGCAGCAAGCCAGCCGCTGTCGGGCGGTTGGCGCTGCATGCGCAGCAGCCGCGCCTTGGCGTCGGCCAGGCCCCGGTCACAGGCGGTTTTCAGCCCCTGGGCGGACGCAAACTGCGGAAACGACGGGCCGATGACCTGGGGCGTGGCGGCCTGGGCTGGTTGGCCCAGCAAACCGGCCAAGGCCAGACAGGCAGCACCGAGTGGGGCACGCAAAGGTTTGTGCATCGTGGGCCGTGGTGAGAGGTGGCACCGTCTGATGAACGGTGGCCCCGATTCTGCCCGGGCCGGATACTTTCTGCGCCCGGGGGCTGGCCCGTGGATCAGGCCCGCAGCGCGGTAACGAAGTGGTGCTCCGGCAGCCCGCGCCGCAGCCCGGGGTTTTGGAACAGCGCCCCGGCGGCAGGCTGGGCCGCCAGCGCCGCAGCATCCAGCCCCACCCGGGCCGAGGTGACAAACAGCGTGTCGAGCGCCGGGCCGCCAAACGCCGGGCAGGTGGGCCGGCGTGCGGCCATCGGCAGGCGGTTGGTTTCCTGGCCATCCCCATCAAACCGCAGCACGCAGCCACCCTCCCACAGCGCGCACCACAGGCCGCCATCGGCATCCACCGTGGCGCCATCGGGAAACCCATCGCCCTCGGGCAAGCGGGCAAAACTGCGCGGCTTGCCCAGCGGGCCTTGCGCCGGGTAATCGACGCAGAAGATTTCGCGCCGGGGTGAATCGGTGAAGTACATGCGCCGGCCGTCGGGGCTGAAGGCGATGCAATTGGCCACGCTCACTGCAGGCAGCGCCAGCCGCTCGATCAACAAGCCGGTATTGCCCAAGCCCGCCCGGCCGTCCACCCGGTAGAAGTGCCCCAGCGCCGCACCGTCCGGCGCCTGGTTGAACATGCCAAACACAAACCGCCCCTGGGCATCGCAGCGGCCGTCGTTGATGCGGGTGCGGGGCTCGTCGGCCTCCACCGGCAGCACGGCGCTGCAGGCCTCGGTGTCCAGGTTGTACAGCGCAATGCCCGAGGCCAGGCCCAGCAACAACTGCCCCGGCTGCTGGCACAACGCAAAACTGCCCACCCGCTCTGGCATAGGCCATTGCCGGGTTTGGCCATCGGCGGCTTGCCAGGCATACAGGCAGGCGGCTTCGATGTCGGTCCAGTACAGGGTTTGGCGGCGCTCGCACCACAGCGGGCATTCACCCAAGGTGTTCTGGGCGTTGACCAGCACTTCAAGGCTTGCCGCCATGTTCAGGTCCACCCACCGTCGACGACAAAGTCTTGCGCAGTGCACATCGCGCTGTCATCGGCGGCCAGAAACAGCGCCATGCTGGCGATGTGCGCGGGCAGCAGTGGTGCCGACAGGCACTGGCCGCGCCGGATCTCCTCGTGCGAGGCCTCGGTCACCCACAGCCGCAACTGCTTGTCTGTCATCACCCAGCCCGGCACCAGCGTATTGACGCGGATGCCAAACGGGCCCAGATCGCGCGCCAGGCAACGTGTCAAACCCTGCACTGCCGCCTTGGCCGTGGTGTAAACCGGCATGCCACCTTGCTTGAGCTTCCAGCTTATGGAGCCCAGGTTGATGATGGACCCACCCCCTTGGGCCCGCATGTCGGGCAGCACCGCCTGGGCGGCAAAAAACTGGTGCTTCAGGTTGACGGCAATGCCGGCGTCCCAGAGGTCCGGCGTGGTGGCCTCCAGCGCATGGCGCCGGTCGTTGGCGGCGTTGTTGATCAACACGGTGATCGGCCCGATCTGCATCCGCAACGTACTGATGGCCTGGGTCAGCGCGTTGGTGTCGGTGAGGTCGGCGGCGGCAAATACCGGGGCGTGGCGCTGGCCGGCCAAGCCAGCCACCAGACTGGTGCCTGCCGCTGCATCCAGATCGATGAAGCCCACCCGTGCGCCTTGCTGGGCAAAAGCCTGGACCAGCGCCGCACCGATGCCAGTGGCACCGCCGGTGATCAGCACACTGCGGTCTTGCAGGCTGGGATAACACGCTGTTGCTGCGGCAGTAGAACGCTCAAGGACTTGCATATGGTCATACTAAAAGATCAGTCACCTGGCGAATCCTAGGGTTCTTACCCGGTTCAAGGATCAAAAGTAAGACTTAATAATCCGCCACCCCGTCTTCACGAGCTTGCATGCACACCCCCCGCCGCCCGCTGCGCTCTGCCCAATGGTTTGGCACGGCCGACAAAAACGGCTTCATGTACCGAAGCTGGATGAAGAACCAGGGCATCCCGGACCATGAGTTTGCCGGCAAGCCCATCATCGGCATCTGCAACACCTGGAGCGAGCTGACGCCGTGCAACGCGCACTTCCGCAAGCTCGCCGAGCATGTGAAGCGCGGCGTGTTCGAGGCCGGCGGATTTCCGGTCGAGTTCCCGGTGTTCAGCAACGGCGAGTCCAACCTGCGGCCGACCGCGATGTTCACCCGCAACCTGGCCAGCATGGATGTCGAAGAGGCGAT
>JANOBL010000845.1:0-3724 GCA_031411635.1 Betaproteobacteria bacterium | reverse complement strand
CATCTGCTGGTCGGCAGCTTCGGCGCGCTGATGGTCTACGGCGGCCAGATCTGGATGGTCGCCAAATGGAACGAGAAGAAACCGATGCTGCCGATCACCACGGGCAGGTAGTCGATGCCGTCGCTGACCGGCAGCATCGGTTTTTTCTCGTTCCACTTGGCGACCATCCAGATCTGGCCGCCGTAGACCATCAGCGCACCGAAGCTGCCGACCAGCACATGGATCAGGATCTCGATGCGGTGCTGCAATTTTTCGGGCAACAGCGACACCATCGATTCCAGGCCGATGTGGCCGGCATCGCGCACGCCCACGGCCACGCCGAAGGCGGTGACAAACAGTACCAGTACCAAGGCCAGCGCCTCGGCCCAGGTGGGGGTGTCATTGAAGATATATCGGCCGATCACCTGCCATTGCACGCACAGGATCACGGCGATCAGCCCGATCACCGCAAGCACGAGGCAGAGCTTGGACAGCGTGGCGCAAAGCTTGGTGTACATGGGAAGTCCCGGGCCGGGGCAGGACCGGATCAATGGTTGTCCTGCACCGCCTTGACCAGGCGCTTCATGTCGGGCGTGACCATGAACTTGTCGTACACCGGCCCCATCACCGCCTGGAACGATTTTTTGTCCACCTCGACGATCTCGGCGCCAGCGGCCTTGACCGTGGCCAATGACTTGGCCTCTTGCTCGTCCCACTTTTGGCGCTCGAAGGCCACCGACTCCTTGGCTGCCGCGCGGATCATGTCCTGCTCGGCCTTGGGCAGCTTGTCGAAGACGATTTTGGACATCACCAGGATCTCGGGCGCCATCGAATGCTCGGTCTTGGAATAGAACTTCACCGACTCGTAGTGCTTGGCGGTGTCGAACGACGGGATGTTGTTCTCGGCCGCGTCGATCAAGCCGGTCTTCAGGCCCATCAGCACCTCGCCGTAGGGCATCGGCGTGGCATTGGCGCCCATCGCGGTGATCAGCGCCACCCACAGATCGCTCTGCTGCACGCGGATCTTCAGGCCCTTGGCATCGGCCACGGTCTTGATCGGCTTCTTGGCATAGATCGAGCGGGCGCCGCTGTCGTAGAAGGCCAGGCCGATGAAGCCGGCCGATTCGCAGCTCTTCAGGATCTCGTCACCCACCGGGCCGTCCAGCGACTTGCGCATGTGCGCAATCGAGCTGAACAAAAACGGCATCGTGGGCACCTGCGTCAGCGGACAGATGGCGTTCATCGGGCCGACATTGACGCGGGTAAAGTCCAGCGCGCCGATCTTGACCTGGTCGACGGTCTCCTTCTCGCTGCCCAGGGCTTGCTTGTTGAAGACCTTGATCTTGTGTTTGCCGCCGCTTTTTTGCTCCAGCAACTGGCCCATGTACTTGACGGCCGCCACCGTGGGGTAGTCGTCGGCGTTGTGGGTGTCGGCAGAGCGGAACTCGGTGGCTTGGGCGGTGCCCAGGGCCAACAGGGCGGCGGCCGTGGTGGCCGCTGTGCTGACAATCAGGCTGAGGCTGTGGGGCAAGTGTTTCATCATCAGTTCTCCAGGGGGGAAGGGTGGTTCGACCGATGCGGCCGATCAGGTCAGATCGTCATGTCAGATCAAACGGCCCGATGCCCATGAAGCTGCCGCCTTGCAGCAGGTTCATCGGGCTCTTGGGATCGGGGCTCACCGGCAGGTGGCCCACCGCTGCGCGGAAGACCTCGGCGTTGTCTTGTGGTGCATAGCCGATGCGGGCCCAGCCGGCCTCGGCGTTGTACCAGCGGGCGGTATTGGCGCTGATGCCAAAAACCACCAGTGCGCCCACATCGCGGGCAGTGAGTGCCGCCAGCACCAGCCGCGCCAGATCGGCATGGCTGAGCCAGCTTGACAGCGCGCGCCGGTCCAGCGGTGTGACGGTGGCGGTGCCGATGCGCAGGCTGACGGTTTCGATGCCGAAACGGTCAAAGTACAGGCTGGCCAGGCCCTCGCCAAACAGCTTGCTCAGGCCGTAGTTGCCGTCGGGCCGGGCGGGATCGGCCGGTGAAATTTTGTCGCCGATGCCATAACAGCCGGTCACATGGTTGGAGCTGGCAAACACGATGCGCCGGGTGCGGTTGCGGCGCGCGGCCTCGTACAGGTTGTGCAGGCCCCGGATATTGGTTTGCAGGATGGGCTCAAACGGCCCTTCGACCGAGACGCCGCCCAGGTGCACCACCGCATCCACCCCGGCCAGAAGCTGTTGCACGGCGGCGGCATCGGCCATGTTGCAAGCCATGTTGTTGGCAGCGGCTGCCAGCGTGGCCAGCGGGCCCGGCAGGTCTGACAACAGCAAGCGCTGGCAGGCCGCTTGCAGCGGAGCGGCCAGCACGCGGCCCAAGGTGCCGGCGGCACCGGTCAACAGCACGGTGCCCAGGGGCTGGGTGGAAGGCAAGGTCATGGTTGGGGCCAGTTTTGGCAGGGGCTGGGATCCAGGTCCGTAGAATATCGAAACATCGTTTCATTGTTGTTTGAATGTTGTTTGAATTTTCCTAGGGGAATCCATGGCTGGCGCGCTTCGGGTGGTGTCTTTTGGCGAATGCATGCTGGAGCTGCAAGGCCAGGCCTTCGGCACGATGCACCAGACCTACGGTGGCGACAGCCTGAACACGGCGGTTTACCTGGCCCGCTGTGGCCGGCGCCAAGGCCTGCAGGTGGATTACGCCACTGCGCTGGGCGACGATGCCTTGAGCGACGGCCTGCTGGCACGCTGGGCCGGCGAGGGCCTGGCGCTGGGCCTGGTGCGGCGCATCCCCGGCAAGCTGCCCGGGCTGTACCTGATCGAGGTGGATGGGCGGGGTGAGCGGCGCTTCAGCTACTGGCGCGGCCAGAGCGCGGCGCGCGATTATTTCGACACCGCTGCAGGCACCACGCCACTGGAGTTGCAGGCCGGGCTGATCGATGCGCTGTATGTCAGCGGCATCAGCCTGGCGATCCTGCCGCGGGCCGGGCGTGAGCGGCTGGCGGCGTTGGCGCATGGGCTGCGCCAGCGTGGGGCCAAGGTGGTGTTTGACAACAACTACCGGCCGCGTTTGTGGCCGGATCTGGCCGAAGCCCGGGCTTGTTTTGGCCAGTGGCTGGCGCTGGCCGACGTGGCGCTGCTGACCTTGGATGATGAGCAGGCTTTGTGGGGCACCGAGACCGCCGAGGCCCAGTTGGCCCGGTCGCTGGCCTGGGCCTGCCCGGAGGTGGTGATCAAGCGTGGTGCGGCGGCCACCGTGGTGCGGGTGGCAGGCGCCAGCACTGTCGAGGTGCCTACCGTGCCGGTGCCACAGGTGGTGGATACCACCGCTGCTGGAGATTCGTTTGCCGGCGCCTACCTGGCTGCGCGCCTGGGCGGTGCGGCGCCGGTGCAGGCGGCCGCTGCGGGCAACCAGTTGGCGGCGCGGGTGGTGCAGCACCGGGGCGCGCTGATGCCGCTGGAGGTGATGGCCGATCTGGTGTGACTTGCTCCCTCCCGCGGGCAGGGGGAGAGAGCAAGTCATCCGGCCTCAGAACCGGTAGCGCAGGCCGATCACAAACTCACGGCCAGTCACGTTGTTGACCACCGCGCTGTTGAGGGCGCGGCTGATGAACTGGTCGTTGGCCTGGTTGCTCAGGTTGACGCCCTCCAGGGTCAGGTCCAGCTTGTCGTTGACCTTGTACGACATCGACACGTCCACGTTGAAGGTCTTGTTCTTGCCCTCCACATCGTTGTTGTTTCGGCCTGGCACCAGGGTC
>JANOBL010000844.1:0-3331 GCA_031411635.1 Betaproteobacteria bacterium | reverse complement strand
ACTTTTTGCGCAAAAGTCCTGGGCCAACAACGAGTTGTTCAACCTGCTGGCCGAGGTCGGCGCTGAACGACATGCCGGGGCTGTGCACAGTGCCGTTCGCACGCTCAATCACATCCACGTCGTGGACCGGATATTTCGGGCCCATCTTCTTGGTGAGCCGCACGGGTACAGCGCCACCAACACCGAACACACGCCGGACCTTGGTGAACTTCAGTTCTCGGTTGCGCAAACCGATGCCTGGTTTGAAGGCTACACCGCAGAGATCACCGAGCAGCAACTCGGCCAACGCATCTGCTTTCGCTTCACGGATGGTGACGCCGGGTGCATGACGCGCGAGGAGATGCTGGTCCATGTGATTAGCCATGGGTCTTACCACCGCGGCAACGTTGGCCAAGTTTTAAAGTCGATCTCGGTAGCGCCGCCACGCGACCTCTATACCAAGTTTCTGCATCTGCGCGAGCCATCGCGCAGGCAGGCCTGATCGGGTGGCCAGTCCAAACCCACAGCCGTGGTGGAAACCCAGCTCCGCCAGGCGCACACTCGTGTGGCGGCTTGTCGCCACTCAAGGAGCAACACCATGCGGCATTCACCCGGCCTGTGGTTGAACGGCGACTTGGCCAAGGGCGACAGACCGGCGGCTGCGCCGATCAGCGCAGCCAGGCTGGGTGCAGGTGCAGCGCTGCTGGTGCTGGCCTGCGCGCTGCCCACCGCGGCGGCTGCGCTGTCGGTCGAGCTGGCCAGCACCCAGGTGGGTGGTTTTTACGCCGATGGTGGGCATGACAGCCTGGCCGGCTTCCAGAACTACTTTGTCGGCTACGGCACCTCGCCCGGATCGGCCCGCACCGCCGAGCGCCGCGCGTTTTTGTGTTCGACCTGAGCAGCATCAGCGCACCGGTGACGGTGGCGAGCTTCAGCCTGACGATGCCGGCATTCGGCGTGATCGGCGACGACCCCGGCGAGATTTTTGTGCTCAACGCCTCGGGCGCACCGGCCTCGTTGGTGCTGGACCCGGTGGTCTCGGCCGCCACCGCTCGGCACACCCGTCGTCGCCGAATCGCTGCTCAGCCTGACCGTGGCGCCCAAGCCCGCCAGCCGCATGCTGGCGCTGTTGGGCCTGGTGGGCCTGGCGCTGCGGCCCAGCCGCCGGCTCAGGCCGGCCGCTTCATCTGGCAAGACGTGGGCTGCGCGCTGATGTACGAGTCCCAGACCTGCTCGGACCTGAAGCCATAACCGGTGCCCTCGGCGTCGTGCTTGACGCCCTTGCTGCCCTGCTTGGCCCAAAGGCCCATGAACAGCGGCGACAGCAACTGGTGGTCGGTCTTGCGCATCTCGACATCGCCCACCGGGCTTTTGTACTTCATGCCTTCCAGCGCAAACGCCACCTTCTTCGGGTCGGTGGACTGGGCCTGGCGCATCGCCGCGCGCAGCATCTGCATGCTGTTCCAGTGCGCGGCAAAGATGAAGTCTTCACCGGTCTTTTGCTTGTAGGCCACGTAGATTTTGTCCAGCTCGGGCGTGGGTGCGTTATGGCCCCAGTTCCACAGCACGCTGACCTTGCCATCGCCCCACGGGCCCATCTGCGCCGGGGTGCCGGGGTTGTTGGCGTTCATCGTGAAGAAGTTGATGTTCAGCCCGCTGTCGCGCGCGGCCTTGAACATCAGGGTCAAATCGCTGCCCCAGTTGGAGGTGATCACCGTGTCGGCACCCGAGGCGCGAATTTTGGCGATGTGCGGCGCAAAGTCGCGCACCTGGGCGATCGGGATGAAATCGTCGCCAACGATCTGCACATCCGGCCGCTTGCGGCCAAGGTACTCCCGCGCCGCCTTGCTCACCTGCTGGCCATGGGTGTAGTTCTGGTTGAACAAAAACACCTTCTTGACGTCCGGGCGCTTTTGCAAATAGGTGGTCAGCGCCTCGATCTTCATCTCGCTGGACGGGTAAAAGCGAAAGTGCCAGAAGCTGCAGCGGTCATTCGTCAGCCCCGGGTCCATCGCGGCGTAATTCAGAAACAGCGTGGCCTTGTCGGGCTCACGCTCGCTCAGCTTGGTCACCGCATCGCTGAGCGCAAACGCCACGCCCGAGCCGCCACCCTGGGTGATGTAGCGGATGCCCTGGTCCGATGCGGCCTTCAGCACCGTGATGCTTTCCTGCGGCGTGCCTTTGCCGTCAAACGGCAGCACCTCGAACTTGGGGTCCTGCGGCCCGGCCTGGGCATTGAGCTGCTGCACCACCTCGCGCAGTTGCGCCAGCGAGCCTTCACCAGCCTTGGCAAACGGGCCCGACAACACCTCGATGAAGCCGATCTTGACGGTCTCGGCAGCGGCGGGCAAGGCGACGCACAGCGCGAAGGCGGCCGCCGCCAGGGCGGTGCGGGGCAGGGGATGGGTCATGCGGAGTCTCCTGGAGGTGTCTCGGGATTGGGCCCGGCATCGTAGAACCGGGGCCTGGCGGCCCGGGTCGCCAAGGCGACGGGCGGGCAAGGGACATCCCGGGCCCGCCGCCGCCAGCGGCTTTCGTATGCTGCGGGACTGGCCGATCCGCCTGTCATCTACACCACAAGGACAACCGATGATGCTGAAAAACCTGCTGCTGGGCACTGCCCTCGCGCTGACTGCCGCCACCGCGATGGCCCAGGGCTATCCCACCAAGCCGATCCGCCTGGTGGTCACCTTCCCGGCGGCCGGCGCGCCCGACATCCTGGCCCGGCTGTTTGCCGACAAAGCCCAGCTCGGCCAGCCGGTGATGGTGGACAACGTGCCAGGTGCAGGTGGCAACATCGGCTCGGACAAAGTGGCCAAATCGCCGGCCGACGGCTACACGCTGGTGATGGGCACGGTGGGCACCCACTCGATCAACGGCGCGCTGTACCAGAAGATGCCCTATGACATGGTCAAGGACTTCAGCCCGCTGGGGCATGTGGCCAGCGCGCCCAATCTGCTGGTGGTCACGAATGACCTGCCGGTCAAGACAGTGGCTGAATTGATCGCCTACATGAAGGCCAACCCGAACAAGCTGAGCTTTGGCTCGCCGGGCATCGGCACCTCGGTGCATGTGTCGGGTGAACTGTTCAAGTCGCTCACCGGCACGACGATGCAGCATGTGCCCTACAAGGGCCGGCAGTTTGCGATCCCCGACCTGGTGGGCGGACAGATCCAGTTGATGTTCGACAACATGCCGTCGGCCCTGCCGATGGCCCGCGACGGCAAGATCCGGGCGCTGGCGCAAACCACCATCAAACGGTCTCCCGCCGCGCCCGATGTGCCCACGGTGGCCGAGACCGTGCCCGGCTTCGAGGCCACCACCTGGTTTGCGGTGTTTGCGCCGGCCGGCA
>JANOBL010000843.1:0-2587 GCA_031411635.1 Betaproteobacteria bacterium | reverse complement strand
CGTCCGACCTGCGCTATGCCCGTGCGATGGTGGCCGAGCGCAACCAGCCGGTCTGGATGAGTTTTGGTGCCACCAACGCCTTTTCCTGCTACGTGATCTACACCGACGGTGCGGGCGGCACGGCCTTGTGTGACTGCACCCAGACCAACGGCCCGGTCTGCCCGGCGGAAGCCATCGATCCGCGGGTCGAGCTGAAGACGGTTTATTTGCCGGTGCAGGACGGCATCACGCTGACAGTCAGACCCACTGACTACGAGTTCCTGCAGCCGCTGGGAGAGCCCGCCACAATTTTTGACGCCACCAGGCCGGCCGAGGCCGTTATCCGCAGCTCGCTGGGCGGTGAGTTGCGCCTGACGCTGAGCACGCCGGCGCGTGCCTCAATCTGTTCAGCGGCTGGGCATGGGGCCGATTTCCCTGCCTGCAATCCCTGAACACTCATTTCCAAGCCTTTGCCGTGACCACCTCACCCCGCCGCCTTAGCCCGCCATCGCAGCAGCGTGGTGTGTCGATCGTCGAGCTGATGATCGGCGTTGCGATCGGCCTGTTCATCCTGGCCGGAGCGTCGCTGGTGATGACCACCCAATTGGGCGACAACCGCCGGCTGCTGCTGGAAACCCAGGTGCAGCAGGACATGCGCGCCGTGGCGGCGCTGATCACCCGGGACATCCGGCGTGACAGCTATTGGGGTGAGGCCTACCGGCAAGTGTGGCCGGCGTCGGTTGCGGAGGCCACTGCAAATGTTTATGCGCAACAGATGGCGCCGCGCACCACCGCCGGATCCTCCACGCTGCAATATGCCCGGTCCCTCGACGATGAGGCTCCCAACGCGCCGGTAGGCACCGAAAACAACACCGTGACCGGTGGCGAGTTGGTCACTTTCAGCCTGAACGACAGCACGCACACGATCGAGATGAAACTAGGCACCGGCAGCTTTCAAGCGCTCACCGATCCCAACGTGCTGAAGGTCACCCAGTTCAACTTTGTCGTCAATGCCTTCGACATGCCGGTGCCTTGTGGTACGCAGTGCCCGGTTCTGGGAATCGGCGGCTGCCCGCTGGTGCAAAGCATTCGCGACGTGACGTTTCTGATCGTGGCCGAAGCGGTGCACGATGCGCGTGTCAAGCGCAGCCTGCGCGATACCGTGCGGCTGCGCAATGATGTCAACCGCGAGTTGTCACCATGCTGACCGCCAAGCCTGCGTTGACGGCGCAACACCTGCCAGCACGCGGCGTGGCCGCGCTGACCGTCGTGATGGTGCTGTTTTTTGTGATGGCGCTGGTGGCCGCCTACACCAACCGCAACCTGATCTTTGAGCAGCGCATCTCGATCGGCAACTACCGCACATCGCGCGCGATGGATGCGGCCGAGGCTGCCTCCAACTGGACCTTGTCGCTGCTCAACGGTGGCCGCATCAACACCAACTGCCAGCCCAGCGCCAGCCCGGGCGATCTGGATTACCGCCGGCTTGCGATCGTGGAGGTGGCGCCGGCCGCATATGGCGAAGGCGGCTACAACCTGCCCGCCGGGGCTGCCCAGGGCGCCCAATTAGTGTCGGGTTGCATCATCGCCAATGGCACGATGAGCTGTACCTGCCCCACCACCACCACGCCCAATCCCGCGATCACCGTGCCAGCGGACGGCAAGGGCAGCGCGTTTCACAGCACCTTCTTTCTGGCCGGCGACCGGGTTTTGCCTGGCGCGATCGGCGTTGGCAGTTATGGCTGCGGCAGCCTGGGCAGCGGCACCAGCGATTGCTCACGCTCGGTGGTGGCCGGGCCTCAGGTGGACGGCGTGGCCGGCGTGCAGACAACGGTGGGCTTGCTGCGCGCGCTGCCGCTGGCACCCAAGGCGGCGCTTACCGCCGGCGACACCGTGGATGCCAGCGCCGGCTCGCTGCTGGTCACCAACCCCGACAGCGGCAGCGGCTACACCGTGATGGCGGGTGGTGCGATCAACCCCGGTGTTGGCAGCCAGTTTGTGGTGCCTGCCGGGTCGGTGGGGGACGGCAAGATCCAGGGCATCAGCGCCCTGCACGACTTGTCAGTCGATGCCGACCTGTGGTTTCGCACCTTCTTTGGCATGCCGCTTGCCAGCTACCAGGCCCAGCCGGCGGCGCAGGTGCTGGACTGCGCGGTGAGTTGCAGCCAGGCCGACCTGGCCACCGTGATTGCCAGTTATCCGCGCAACCCGATCGTGGTGGTAGGCAACTTTGTGCTGGATACCGCCGCCAGCCTGGGCACCCCCGCCGAGCCGCTGATGTTGGTCGTCACAGGCTCGCTCACCGTGTCGGCCACCACGCAGATCGTCGGTTTTGTGCACGCCGGCAGCGTGATCTGGTCGGCCGGTGCCGGCACCGCCACCTTGAGCGGCGCGCTGGTATCGGCCACCACGTTTACCACCGCCACCACCGCCCGCCTGGCCTACGACCGGCCGGTGATGGACACGGTGCGCCTGCGCTACGGCTCGTTTGTGCGCACACCTGGAAGCTGGAACATGCGCGGTGGTTACCGCTGAAAGCCCGGGCCATGCGAACTACCCTCTTCCGCCGCCGGCAGCTTGGCGTCTCGTTGATCGAAGCGATGGTGGC
>JANOBL010000842.1:0-1659 GCA_031411635.1 Betaproteobacteria bacterium | reverse complement strand
TCGCGCACCAGCCGCTCCCGGTAGGCCAGCGACCAGCGGCGGGCAAAGCGCTCGCTGCCCGACAGGAAAGGCTCGGGGAAACCCCCCAGCGCCAGCAGCGCCGGCAGCGCATCGGCCTGGCCACCCAGCTCGGCCAGGCTGAACGGGTGCAAGCGCAGGTAGAAATAACGCCCCTGCAGCGAATCGCCACCAAAGCGGTACAGATCGAGCCGCGCCGAGCCGGTGACCAGGATGCGCCGGGCGCGGCCATGCTCATCAACCAGCCCCTTGAGGTAGTTGCGCCAGCCACGGTACTTGTGGATCTCGTCAAAGAACCAGAAGTCGCCCGGCGGCAACTCGCGCCGCAAGATGGCCTGGCGGTGGGCGGTGATGTCGTAGTTCAGCTCGCTGGCGGGCGTGGGCAGCAGCGCGCGGGCCAGTGATGTCTTGCCCACCTGGCGCGGGCCGCCGATGAAAACCATCTTGGTGAGCAGATCCGCCGCCACCTGGGCCTGCAGGTAGCGGGCGGGTGGTGCGGCTGATTCAGGCATCGAGTGATTTTATGGGCATCCTAAAAAACTCGCGAGTTTTTTAGGATGGTGATCAAAAAGTCCGCGTCGACCAGCGACGCATCAGATCAAGGTTTTCAACCCGCCTTGCGCCGTGACGCAGCAGCAACAGCGAGCTTGGCTGCGGGCGCCGGCTGGCCGTGCTCACGCGGCGGCAAACCGGTGTGCTGGGTCAGCAGCGTGCCCCGGCGCGGCGCGGCGGCCTTGCCCATCACCAGCGCCGGCGCGGTGCCCGCCGGCTGCCAGCTTGGCACCAGGTGACGCTTGCCGTTGCCGATCAGGTCGGCCCGGCCCATCGCCGCCAGTGCCTCGCGCAGCAGCGGCCAGTTGGCCGCGTCGTGGTAGCGCAAAAAGGCCTTGTGCAGCTTGCGCCGGCGCTCGCCGCGCACGATGTCCACTGCCTGCAGCAACTCGGGCTTGGCCGGATCGCGGCTCAGGCCTTTGAGCGGGTTGCGCCCGGTGTGGTACATCGTGGTGGCAGTGGCCATCGGGCTGGGATAAAAGGTTTGTACCTGGTCGGCGCGGAAGCCGTTTTTCTTCAGCCACAGCGCCAGGTTCAGCATGTCCTCGTCGCTGGTGCCGGGGTGGGCGGCGATGAAGTACGGGATCAAAAACTGCTGTTTGCCGGCCTCGGCGCTGTACCGGTCGAACAAGGCCTTGAAGCGGTCGTAGCTGGCGATGCCCGGCTTCATCATCATCGCCAACGGCCCGCCTTCGGTGTGCTCGGGTGCGATCTTCAAATAGCCGCCCACGTGGTGGGTAACCAGCTCCTGGATGTACTCGGGTGACTGCACCGCCAAGTCGTAACGCAGGCCCGAGCTGATCAGCACTTTCTTGATGCCCGGCAGCGCACGCGAACGGCGGTACATCTTGATCAGCGGCTGGTGGTCGGTCAACAGGTTCGGGCAGATGCCGGGGAAGACGCAGCTCGGCTTGCGGCAGGCGGCTTCGATGGCCGTGCTCTTGCAGCCCAGCCGGTACATGTTGGCGGTGGGGCCGCCCAGATCGGAGACGACGCCGGTGAAACCTTGCACCTGGTCGCGCATGGCCTCGATCTCGCGGATCACCGAGTCTTCGCTGCGGCTCTGGATGATGCGGCCCTCGTGCTCGG
>JANOBL010000841.1:0-1938 GCA_031411635.1 Betaproteobacteria bacterium | reverse complement strand
CCTCGAACTGGCGTTGAAAGCCGACCGCAGCGTGCGCGCCGCGCTCTTCCACCGTTTGAGCGGCGAACAGCTCGACCGTATTGCCGAAGTGCTGGTGCTCATTCATCTGAAAGACGAAGCGCAGCGCACCGCCGGCCTGCTCAGCCACGGCCAGAAGCAGTGGCTCGAGATCGGCATGCTGCTGATGCAGAACCCGAAGTTGCTGTTGCTCGACGAGCCGGTGGCCGGCATGACCGACGAAGAAACCGAGCGCACCGCCGAGTTGTTTTTGACGCTGGAGGGCAAACACTCGCTGGTGGTGGTGGAGCACGACATGAAGTTTGTCGACGAGTTGACCCAGGGCCGCAAGAAGGTGACGGTGCTGCACGAGGGCAGCGTGCTGGCCGAGGGGCTGCTGGCGGATGTGCAGAACAACGAAAAAGTGGTCGAGGTCTATCTTGGGCGCTAGGCTGGTGAATCCCTCCCCCTTCAAGGGCTGGGGTGGGGGTCGGCACTTGGTAGGGCTCTGGCATCTTGACCCCCATCCCGGCCTTCCCCCTGGCAGGGGGAAGGAGAGGAGTGGCTTCGCATGATCAAGATTGAAGGCCTGAACCAGTACTACGGCGGCAGCCATATCCTGCGCAACCTGGGCTTCGAGGCCAAGCTGGGCGAGGTGACCGTGGTGCTCGGCCGCAACGGCGTGGGCAAGACCACCTTGCTGAAAAGCCTGATGGGCGTGGTGCCGGTGAAGACCGGATCCATCGTGCTGGACGGCACCGACATCACCAAGACCACTCCGTATGACCGGGTGCGGCGGGGTGTTGGCTATGTGCCGCAGGGCCGCGAGATCTTCAGCCGCTTGACGGTGGCAGACAACCTGGCGATGGGCCTGGCGGTCAAGCCCGGCGGCACGCCAATACCGGCCGAGCTGTTTGAGCTGTTTCCGGTGTTGAAGCAGATGATCAACCGGCGTGGTGGGGATCTGTCGGGCGGCCAGCAGCAGCAGTTGGCGATTGCGCGTGCCTTGGCGGCCGGCCCCAAGCTGCTGATCCTGGACGAGCCCACCGAGGGCATCCAGCCCAGCATCATCAAGGACATCGGCCGCGTGATCCGCATGCTGGCGGACGGCGGCATGCATGGCCAACGCATGGCCATCATCCTGGTCGAGCAGTACTACGATTTTGCCGCCGAGCTGGCCGACCAGTACCTGGTGATGGAGCGTGGCGAGATCATCGCCCGGGGACGTGGCGCTGACATGGAGACTGATGGCGTGCGGCAGCGGGTGGCGATCTGAGAGCCATCGACACACTTCGTCGTCACCGCTTCCCTGGCGTTCTCCCTTCCGCCTTGTTCGAAGTTGTTGGATGTCAGTGTGGAGTCCACAGCACCAACCGTAAACCCGCACCCGTGCTGTCGACAGTGGGCACCCTGCGTAGGCGAACTCCGATGCGACAGTCATCCGCGTCATCGTTGAACCCACCGCCACGCTGAGACTTGGCTTCTTTATCCGCGTTGGTTGCTGGCCGGCGAGTCTCAAACTCTTCCCTCAGAAATCCGCCTCCATCGGTGTTGTCACACCACTCCCACACATTGCCCGCCGAATCGGCCACTCCCGACTTTGTGTAGCCGAGGCCAAACACGCCCACCGGGCTCGACCGGTCCAGGTTCGTCCGGTAGTGGTTGAAGCACAACGCGTCCGGCTCGCTCACGTCAGTGTCGCCGCCCGCATGCGGCCATGCTTGACACTCCCGTCGGTCTTCGCACGGTCCGCGAACACCCGCTTCCCACTGCACGTCGCTAGGGACGCACAAAGCCAAGCCATCGTGCAAACGATCGTATAGCGGCGCAGCCCAGTTCGCGTAGGCCAGCGCCTCATACCAGTCAACATCCAACACAGGTTGCACCGGGTTGCTCAGTCTAGGAATTCGTAAGGCCCGAGGCCCAGCGCGCCAGCCATCG
>JANOBL010000840.1:0-13759 GCA_031411635.1 Betaproteobacteria bacterium | reverse complement strand
CCAGCACCTGCTGCTGGCCCAGGCGCTGGTTCATCGATTGTTGGGCCTGGTGCCAGCACTGCTTGGCCTCGCTGCGCTTGCTGCGCCCGGCCTCGGTGATGCTGACCAGGCGGCTGCGGCCATCGGCCCCGGCCGCCAGCGCCACCCAGCCGGCGCTGATCAGCGGCCGCAGGTTGCGGGTCAAGGTGGACGGGTCCATCGCCATCGCCAGCGCCAGATCCCCCGGCCGCACCGGCCCGAGCTTCAGCACAAACGACAGCAGTGAATACTGCGTGGTCTTCAGGCCAGCGCTGGCCATCTCGGCGTCGTAATGCTGCGACACGCGGCGCAGCAACTGGCGCAACTTGAAGTTGGTGCAGCCCTGCGGCAACGTGGGCTGTTCGATACGGGTGCTTGGGTCCATTCGACAATTGTAGCTACAATTGTTGCAGATGCAATCTTCATGGAGGTTTTCTTGAGTTCTACGTTCACCCCCGCCACCATCCCCGCCACGGCCGAGCTGTGGAACGCGCAACTGGCCCAGGTGCGGGCCACCATGCTGGCCGGCGGCGGCCAGCCCGGACTGGCCACACCGGCGCAAGTGGCCGGCCTGAGCGGGCTGCAGGTGATGCAAGCGATGCTGGCCGGTGCGCTGCCTTATCCGCACATTGCCGAGACGCTGGATTTTTCGCTGCTGGAAGTGGACACCGGCCGAGCCGTGTTCCAGGGCATCCCGCAGTTGATGCACTACAACCCGCTGGGCAGCGTGCATGGCGGCTGGTATGCCACCTTGCTGGATTCGGCGTTGGGCTGCGCGGTGCACACCACCGTGCCCGTGGGTTATGGCTACACCACGGCTGAGTTGAGCGTCAACATCGTGCGCGCCGCGTCGGCCAAGACCGGCCCGCTGCGCGCCATCGCCCAGGTGGTGCACAGCGGCCGCCAGCTTGCCACCGCCGAGGCCAGAATCGTCGGCCCGGACGGCAAGCTGTATGCGCACGGCACCACCACCTGCTTGGTATTCGAGATCAAAGCGCGGTAAGCCTGGGCTGTACCGGGAAACCGCGGGGCGCACGCGCCCGGCCCACGCCCTAGTACTTCGTTCCACCAAACCGCTTGCATGAAATCGCGTCTTCGTCCGCCATGCGTCGTTGCAAATCCTCGCCATAGCTTTGGCTATGGCTGCGGTTTGCGCCTAGCCTGACGAATGAATCCATCGATTTCATTTGTAAGCTCATTGATGGAACGAAGTACTGGCATGCTGCGGCAGCGCCGCCCAACTTCCGCAATCAACCAGGACAAGCCACGATGCCAGCCAACCCCGCCCCAACCTTTGTCCGCCGCCGCGGTCTGCTTGTGGTGGCAGCGGCCAGCGCGCTGCCCACCACGCTGCAAGCCCAGGGCAGCAGCTACCCCAACCGACCGATCGAGTTGATCGTGCCGGCAGGCGCCGGCGGCGGCACCGATGTGCTGGCGCGAGCCTATGCCGAGGCTGCCAAAAAGCACCTGCCACAGCCGTTCAGCGTGATAAACCGCCCGGGAGCGTCGGGCATGATCGGCCACGGCGAGATGATCAATGCCAAGCCCGACGGCTACAAACTCGCCATGGTGTTTGCAGAAATCGTGATCGTGCCGCATTTGGGCCTGTCCAAGCTGTCGTACGAAGACTTCACGCCGATCGCCAGGCTCAATGCCGACCCTGCCGCGATCACCGTTCGCAGCGACGCGCCGTGGAACTCGATCGAAGATTTTTTGGCCGCCAGCAAGGCCAAACCGGGCGAGCTGAAAATGGGCAACTCGGGCCCCGGTTCGATCTGGCACCTGGCCCACGCAGCGCTGGAAGACAAGGTGGGCGTCAAGTACAACCCGATCCCGTTTAGCGGCGCCGCGCCGGCCGTGGTGGCCTTGATGGGCGGCCATGTCGATGCGGTGGCCGTCAGCCCTGGCGAGGTGGCGGTGCATGTGGCCGCGGGCAAGCTCAAGACGCTGGCGGTGATGGCCGACCGCCGGCTGAAAGGGTTTGATGCGGTGCCGACGCTCAAGGAGCGCGGCATCGACCTGTCGATCGGCACCTGGCGTGGCCTGGCTGCACCCAAGGGCACGCCTGCCGATGTGCTGGCGGTGCTGATGGAGGCCACCCGCAAGGCGGCCGACGAGTCGGTGATCAAGGACACGCTGGACCGGCTGAGCATGGGCCAGTCGTATGCCGATGCCGAGACTTTTCGTGCCGGCATGAAGCGCGACAACGAGATGTTCAAGCAACTCGTCACCAAGCTGGGCATCAAGGGTTGACGGTGGCCGCGTGATGGCGCGCGTCGGCACGCCGCACTTCAGGCCGCGAGTTTCAGCAGGCTTCGCGCCAGCGCCTCGGCCACCTCGATACCGTCCACCCCGGCCGACATGATGCCGCCGGCATAACCCGCACCCTCGCCGGCCGGGTACAGGCCGGCCACGTTCAGGCTTTGAAAATCCCTGCCCCGCGTGATGCGCAGCGGCGACGAGGTGCGGGTCTCCACACCGGTGAGCACCGCATCGGCCATCGCAAAGCCCTTGATCTGGCGTTCAAACGCCGGCAAGGCCTCGCGGATCGCCAACAGCGCCGCCTCGGGCAGGCTGCCGCGCCCGGGCTCGGCCAGGTCGGTCAGCCGTACACCGGGCTGGTACGACGGCAGCACGCTGCCAAATTGCCGCGACAAGGCCGCGCCATGGCGGCCGGCAACAAAATCGCCCACAAGCTGCCCAGGCGCCTGGTAGTTTTCGCCGCCCAGCGCGTAGGCACGGGATTCCCAGAAACGCTGGAACGTTATGCCGTCCAGCGGCGACACGGTGCCGCTGCTCAAGCCGTCCTGCCGGTAATCCTGCGGCGAGATGCCCACCACGATGCCGGCATTGGCATTGCGCTCGTTGCGTGAATACTGGCTCATGCCGTTGGTCACCACGCGGCCGGCCTCGGACGTGGCAGCCACCACGGTGCCGCCCGGGCACATGCAAAAGATGTACACCGAGCGGCCATTGCCGGCGTGGTGCACCAGCTTGTAATCGGCCGCGCCCAGGATGGGGTGGCCAGCGCTGGGGCCAAAACGCGCCTGGTCGATCAGGCTTTGGGGATGCTCGATCCGGAAGCCCACCGAAAACGGCTTGGCCTCCATGAACACGCCGCGTGCATGCAGCATCTGGAAGGTGTCGCGCGCGCTGTGGCCCAAGGCCAGCACCAGATGGTCGGTGCGGATCTGCTCGCCGCTGGCCAGCGTGATGCCGCGTACTTTGCCATCCTCGATCAACAGATCGGTCAGGCGCTGCCGGAAGCGGACCTCACCGCCCAGCGCCTCGATCTGGCCACGCATCTTTTCCACCACGCCCACCAGCCGGAAGGTGCCGATGTGCGGCTTGGCGACAAACAGGATTTCTTCCGGCGCGCCGGCCTGGACAAACTCGGTCAGCACCTTGCGCGTCAGGTGGCGGGGATCGCTGATCTGGCTCCACAGCTTGCCGTCAGAAAACGTGCCGGCGCCGCCCTCGCCAAACTGCACGTTGGATTCCGGTGTCAGCACACCCTGGCGCCACAGCGCCCAGGTGTCTTTGGTGCGCTCGCGCACTGGCTTGCCACGCTCCAGCACGATCGGCCGCAAACCCATCTGCGCCAGCACCAGCGCGGCAAACAGGCCGCAGGGGCCAAAGCCCACCACCACCGGGCGCGGCTGGGCTGCTGACGGAAAACCGGACGGCGCTTGGCCGACCACGTGGTACCTGGTATCCGGGCTGGGGCGGATCTGCGGATCGGCGCTGTGGCGGGCCAGCAGCGCGGCTGGGTCCACGCTGGCGGCCAGCGTCAGATCGACGGTGTAGGTCAGCACCACGGCTGACTTCTTGCGGGCGTCGTAACTGCGTTTAAAGACCTGGATCGCCAGCAATTCGGCGTCCTGCAAGCCCAGCCGGCGCAGCACCGCCGTGCGCAAGGCCTCGGGCGGGTGGTCCAGCGGCAGGCGCAGCTCGGTGATTCTCAGCATGGCGGTGGCGCTGGTAAACGCTGCAGGACAAACGGCCGCCCGCGCCAACAGGCGTCAGGGCGGCCGTTTTGCGCCGGAGGCAGTGGGTCAGCCGCCTTTTTTAGGCCGCTTGCCCGGGTTTTTCTTGCTGCGGGTGTGCGAGCCACGCTCCAGGCTGATCTTCTGGCCCTTGGGCGCCGTGAAGCACACGCCGGGCGGCGCGGGCGGGCGGGGGGTGGCCTTGCGGGAGGCTTCGGTGATCAGTTTGTTGCCCATGGCATGGCTCCGTTGAATTGAAAGATGGCTGTGAAAGTCAACCCAGGATTAGGCCACAAACCGGGCAGACGACAATCCGACATCCTGCACACCCACGCCATGCCCCAGCCCAGCCCCCGCGTCTTGTCCGTCATCCCGCCGATGACGCAGCTCAACACGCCCTACCCATCCACCGCCTACCTGACCGGTTTTTTGCGCTCGCGCGGCGTGGCGGCGGTGCAGGCCGATCTGGCGCTGGGGCTGATCCTGGCGCTGCTGTCGCCAGCCGGATTGGCTGCGGTGCAGGCCTGCATCCAGGCCTTGCCGGTGGGCCGGCGCAGCCCGCAGGTGCAGGCTTTTGCCGAGCAGTTTGAGCGCTACCAAGCCACCATCGCCCCCACCGTGGCCTTTTTGCAGGGTCGCGACGCCACGTTGGCCCACCGCATCACCGGCCGCGGCTTTCTGCCCGAGGCTGCGCGCTTTGCGTCACTCGATGTCTACGTGGACGAGCACGGCGGCGATCCCATGGCCTGGGCCTTCGGTGCGCTGGGCCTGCAAGACCGTGCCCGCCACCTGGCCACGCTGTACCTGAACGACATCGCCGACGTGATCCGCGACGCGGTAGACCCCCGCTTCGAGTTTGTGCGCTACGCCGAATCCCTGGCGATGAGCCAGCCCACGTTCGAGCCGCTGGCCGCTGCGCTGGCCGCCCCGCACAACCTGCTGGACCGCCTGCTGGCCAAGTTGACAATAGCCACGCTGGCGCAGCACCAACCCACCGTGGTGCTGGTCTCGGTGCCGTTCCCGGGTGCGGTGTACGCGGCCTTCCGCATCGCACAGACGATCAAGCAGCACAACCCCGGCATCGTCACCGTGCTGGGTGGTGGTTTTGTCAACACCGAGTTGCGTGAGCTGCAAGAGCCCCGGGTGTTCGACCAATTCGACTACCTCACGCTGGACGCCGGTGAGCGCCCGCTGCTGGCCTTGCTGGAGCACCTGGCCGGCCAGCGCTCGGCCAGCCGGTTGGTGCGCACCTACCACCGGCCGGCCGGCTCCGGCGCAGTGAAGTACACCAACTTCATCGAGCCCGAGGTGCCGTTCTCCGAGGTCGGCACGCCCACCTGGGACGGCCTGCCGCTGGACCGTTACCTGTCGCTGCTGGACATGCTCAACCCCATGCACCGGCTGTGGTCGGACGGGCGCTGGAACAAACTCACCGTGGCCCAGGGCTGTTACTGGAAGAAGTGCAGCTTTTGCGATGTCAGCCTGGACTACATCTCGCGCTTCGAATCCACCACGGCTGAGCTACTGGTAGACCGCATTGCGGCCATCGTCAACGAGACCGGCCAGACCGGCTTTCATTTTGTCGATGAAGCCGCGCCGCCCAAGGCGCTCAAAACCCTGGCCGCCGAGCTGCAGCGCCGGCAGCTCGCGGTGTCGTGGTGGGGCAATATCCGCTTCGAAAAAACCTTCACGCCCGAGCTGTGCCAACAGCTTGCCAACAGCGGCTGCATCGCGATCTCGGGCGGGCTGGAGGTGGCGTCCGACCGCTTGTTGACGCTGATGAAAAAAGGCGTGTCGGTAGACCAGGTGGCGCGGGTGACCAAGGGCTTCTCGGACGCCGGCATCCTGGTGCATGCCTACCTGATGTACGGCTTCCCAACCCAGACCGTGCAGGACACGGTGGACGCGCTGGAATACGTGCGCCAGTTGTTTGCCGCCGGTTGCATCCAGAGTGGGTTTTTCCACCGCTTTGCCTGCACCGTGCATTCCCCGGTGGGGCAAGACCCCGCCGCCTACGGCGTGCGTTTGCTGCCGCTGCCACCGGTAACGTTTGCGAAGAACGACATCGGTTTCATCGACCCGACCGGCACCGACCACGATGCGCTGGGCGGGGGCTTGAAGAAGGCGATCTACAACTACATGCACGGCATCGGCTTGGACGAAGACGTGCGGCGCTGGTTTGACTTCAACGTGCCCAAGACCCGGGTGGCGCGGCAGCGCATCGCGCGTGCGCTGACGACGACCGGCTGATCACCCGCCGCGCCGCTTGTAGGCAGCGCCCTACAGCCAAAACACCTGGGGCCTGATGGCCGCTGGTGGGCGTTGGCGTCAGGCTGAAGGCTCCCGAGTTCGGCAGCGTGCCGAACCCAGCCTGGAGCCTGAAATGAAACCCCCACGCTCACTTCGTTCGCCGCCCCCCCCCCCGGGGGCGCTCAGTATCTTCGGAACGGCCGGGCGGTACTGAGATGACTCTGCCCCGCCCCACCCTGCCCGCCACTTGCCTGGCACTGCTGCTGAGCGTTGTCACCGCCACCATCGCCGCGCCAGCGGCTTCGGCAAACGCCCAGGCCCAGGCGCGCTACGCCCAGGAGCGTGCGGTCTGCCTCAGCGGCCAATCCCCGCAAGACCGCCCCACCTGCCTGCGCGAGGCGGCGGCTGCATTGGCCGAATCCCGCCACGGTGGGCTGGACGATGGCGCAGCGCCGTACAGCAAAAACCAGCGCCAGCGCTGCGATGCATTGACCGGCAAAGACCGTGTGGCCTGCCTGGCCCGCATGCAAGGCCAGGGCAGCACCAGCGGCAGCGTGGCCGGCGGCGGCATGCTGCGTGAACTGGTCACGCCCGACGCCGCACCGCCCGCCGCTGCGTCAGCGCCTGCCAGCAACCCAGCGCGCTGAGAGCCCCGCGGCGCGGCCCTGGGCTGCATGGCCCGCTATGCTGCGGGCCATGCAAAACCACCTGTTTGTCATCACCGGTTCCTCGCGAGGCCTGGGCGCCGCGCTGGTGGCCCAATGCCTGCAACCCGGGCAGGTGCTGCTGGGCATCGCACGCCAGCAAAACGCCGCGCTGCAAGCCCGGGCAGATGCCGCCGGTGTGCGGTTGGAACAATGGCCGGCCGATCTGGCCGATGCGGCGCCTGTCGCGCACAACCTGGCCGCCTGGCTGGCCCGATTCGACCCCAGCACGCTGGCCAGCGCCACTCTGATCAACAACGCCGGCATGATGTGCACACCGGCGCCGCTGGACCGGGTGCCGCTGGCGGAAATCTGCCAAGGCCTGCGCGTGGGGCTGGAGGCGGCAATGCTGCTGAGCGCGGTTTTTTTGGATGCCACCCGCGCCTGGCCCGGCCCGCGCCGGCTGCTGAACATCTCTTCCGGCCTGGGCCGCCATGCGATGGCCGGCAGCGCGGTGTACAGCGCGGCCAAGGCCGGCATCGATCATTTCAGCCGTGTATTGGCGCTGGAGCAATCGGCCCTGCCCAACCCGGCACGTGTGGTGTCCATGGGGCCGGGTTTGATCAACACCGACATGCAGGCCGCGATGCGCGCCAGCGATGCGGCGCTGTTTCCGGAGCGGGCGCGCTTCGTCAAGATGCAGGCCGATGGGTTGCTGGTCAGCCCGGAAGATTGCGCCATCCGGCTGCTGGCCCGGCTGGCGCGGGCTGATTTTGGGCAGCAGGCTGTGGCCGATATCCACGAAGCCTGAATGCCCCGCCCGGGCCCATGACGCTGTCCCATCTGATTGGCGCCTTTGTGCGCCAGCACTGGCGTGCCTATGCCGCGTCGGCGCTGATGCTGGCCGGCATTGCACTGCTGGGCGTGTGGCTGCCGCGCCAGATCGGCCAGATGGTGGATGGCCTGGTGGCGCAGCGCCTGGCCGGCCCCGCGCTGTGGCGCGAGATTGCCTGGCTGCTGGCCGCCGGCCTGGCCATTTACGGGCTGCGGGTGGCCTGGCGGCTGCAGTTGTTTGCCACCGCCTACAAGTTGGGTGTGGACCTGCGGCTGCAGCTTTACCAACGCCTGCTGCAACAAGGCCCGCGCTTTTACCAAACCCAGCGCACCGGCGATTTGATGGCGCTGGCCACCAACGACGTGGATGCCGTGGAGATGGCGGCCGGCGAGGCGATGCTGGCCGGCTTTGACGGCACGATGACCCTGGCCCTGGTGGTGGCCACGATGACCTTGGGCGTGGACTGGCGGCTGGCCCTGGTGGTGCTGCTGCCGTTTCCGCTGATGGCTTTGAGTTTCTGGTGGATATCGCACCACTTGCATGCCGCCTCGCGCCAGGCGCTGGATGCGTTTGGCGCGCTCAACGACCAGGTGCAGGAGACGCTGTCGGGCGTGCGCACATTGCGGGCCTTGGGCCTGCAAGCCCACAGCAGTGCGCAGTTTGGCAAGCTGGCCGGCGCGGCGGCGGCCGCCGGGCAGCGTGCGCAGCGCTGGGAGGCCGGTTACGAGCCAGCCGTGGGCCTGAGCTTGAGCGCGGCGATGGTATTGTCGCTGGGCTTTGGCGGCTGGCTGGTCTGGCGCGGCGAGATCACGGTGGGCCAGCTCACCAGCTTTGGCCTGTACCTGGGCCAGTTGATCTGGCCGATGTTCGCCGCCGGCTGGGTGCTGGCGCTGATCGAGCGGGGCCGCGCCGCCTGGGCCCGGCTGGCGCCGGTGCTGGACCAGCCGCTCACGGTGGACGACAGCGGCACGCTGACCAGCGTCACACCCGGCCCGCTGCGCGCCCAAGGCCTGGTGTTTGCGTATCCCGGGCAGACCAGCCCTGCGCTGCAAGGCCTGGGCTTTGTGCTGCCGGCCGGCCAGACGCTGGGCCTGGTGGGCCCCACCGGCGCTGGCAAAAGCACGCTGATCAAGCTGCTGCAGCGCCAGTGGGCAGCGCAGCAAGGCACGATCACCTGGGGTGACAACCCGCTGGACAACTACCGCCTGGCCGCATTGCGCCAGGCCATCGCCTGGGTGCCGCAGGAGCCGTTTCTGTTTTCCGCCAGCGTGGCCGACAACATCGCGCTGGCGCGGCCCGATGCCAGCCGGGCCCAGATCGAGGCCGCCGCGATCGATGCAGCGGTGCATGACGACATCCTGCAGCTTGCGCAGGGCTACGACACGCCGGTGGGCGAGCGTGGCATCACCTTGTCGGGTGGCCAGCGCCAGCGCATCGCAATCGCCCGCGCCTTGCTGGCCAGTGCTGATCAAGGCGCCCCGCTGCTGCTGCTGGACGATGCGCTGTCTGCGGTGGACACCGGCACCGCGGCGCGCATCCTGGCCAACCTGAAACACCAGCGCCAGGGCCGCAGCGTGATCATCGTCAGCCACCGGCTGGCCACGGTGATGGACGCCGACAACATCCTGGTGCTGCGCCATGGGCGCATCGCCGAGCAGGGTAGCCATGCCGACTTGCTGGCCATGGACCACGGCTGGTACGCCGCGCAATGGCAGGTGCAGCAGTTGGAAGCCTCACTGGACGAGGCCAGCACCGATGCAAGCTGACAAGGCCCAACCCAACCCCAACGAGCGCCGCGCCGCGCTGGCCCTGCTGCTGCGCAGTGCCGCGCCCGAGGCGCCATTGCTGCGCGCCTCGGTGCTGTGGCTGGTGCTGGCGGCCGGGTTGGAGGCCTTGGGCCCGGTGCTGGGCAAGGCCTTCATCGACCAGCACCTGCTGCCACGCCATGCCGATCTGGCCGCCATCGCCAGCCTTCTGGGCGGTGCGCTGGTGGCAGGCTGGCTGGCCAACGCACTGCGTTACTGGCAGTTGGTGCGGCTGGCCGGCGTGGCAATGCGATCGGTGCAGCGGCTGCGCGAGCGGGTGTACGGCCATGTGCTGCGGCTGACTATGGCCTACTTTGATTCGGCCATCACCGGCCAGTTGGTCAGCCGCGTCACCAACGACACCGAGGCGGTCAAAACGCTGTATGTGCAACTGCTGTTTGTGATGCTGGACAGCGGGATCATGCTGGCCACGATGATGGCCACGATGGCGCTGCTGGACTGGCGGCTGATGCTGATCGTTGCGCTGCTGGTGCCGGCGGTCGTGGGCATCGTCTGGGTTTATCAACGTTTATCGGCACCGGCCGTGGCGCGCACCCGGGCGCTGCGCAGCGACATCAATGCGCAAGCCGCCGAATCGATTGCCGGCATGGCGGTGATCCAGGCCAGCGCTGCCGGGGACCGCTTTGCCCAGCGTTTTGCCAGCACCAACCACGGCCACCTGGCATCGCGCCGCGACGAGCTGCGCGCCAATGCCTGGCTGCTGCGCCCGGCGCTGGATTTTTTGAACGTCGCCATGCTGGCCGCGGTGATTGCGGTGTATGGCCTGCGCGACAACGGCGCGGCCCAAGGCCTGAGCGCACTGCAAGTGGGTGTGCTGTACGCCTTTGTCAGCTACATCGCCCGGGTGGTGGAGCCGCTGACCCAGATCACGATGCAGTTTTCGCAGTTGCAGCAAGCGGTGGTGGCTGCCGCACGGGTCAATGCGCTGCTGCAGCAGCCGGTGGTGCCAGCGGTGGCCGCTGGCAGCGTGGTGGGCGCGGGCCGCATCAGCGTGCGTGATCTGCACTTTGGCTACCAGCCCGGCCGCCCGGTGCTGCACGGGCTGAACCTGGAGATCGAACCCGGTCAGTTTGTCGGCATCGTCGGCCACACCGGCAGTGGCAAGAGCACGCTGTTGTCGCTGCTGCTGCGCTTTTACCCGGCGCCCGATGGGGCGTTGTGGATCGACGGCCAGCCGCTGGCCGGCTTGGGCGATGCGGCTTTTCACAACGCGGTGGGCCTGGTGCCGCAAGAGCCGTTTTTGCTGGCCGCCAGCGCGGCCGACAATATCACGATGGGCCGCAACATCAGCCCGGCGCAGATGCAGGCCGCCGCCCGCGCCGCCCATGCGCATGGCTTCATCAGCCAGTTGCCGCAAGGCTATGACACACCGCTGGGCGAAGGTGGCGCCCGTTTGTCGGTGGGCCAGAAACAACTGATCGCGATGGCGCGGGCCTTGGCCGGCGCACCGCGCATCCTGCTGCTGGACGAGGCCACCGCCCACATCGACAGCGAGACCGAGGGCCAGGTGCAGCAGGCGCTGACGGCGCTGCAAGGCCAGGTCACGCTGCTGGCAATTGCGCACCGGCTGTCCACCATCCGCGATGCCGACCAGATCATCGTGCTGGACCATGGCCGCATCGCCGAGCGTGGCCGCCATGCCGAGCTGATGGCCCTGCCCGGTGGCATCTACCAGCGGCTGGTGTTGTTGCAGCAGTTGGCGTTGGAAGATGAATGATGGCGATGAAAGTGAAAGGCTGCGCTGCGGACGTCATTGATGGCTGAAACACCGCTGCTGCAACAGCCCGATTTCCGGCGCTTCTGGTGGTCCCGCCTGGCCGGCACTGCGGCCGGACAGATGCTGCTGGTGGCCCTGGGCTGGCAGATGTACGACCTGACCGGTAGCGCCTGGGACCTGGGCCTGGTGGGTCTGGCGCAGTTTGTGCCCGCGCTGCTGCTGGCGCTGCCGGCCGGTCACCAGGTGGACCGGCGCGACCGCAAAAAAGTGCTGGCCAGCGTGATGGGCTTGCAGGTGCTGGTGGCGCTGCTGCTGGCCGGGGCCTCGGCCGCGGGCTGGCTGGGGCGCGAGGCGCTGCTGTTGGTATCGGTGGCGCTGGGTGCGCTGCGTGCCTTCCACATGCCAGCCTCGCAGGCGCTGCTGCCGCAGCTTGTGGGCGATCACCAACTTCCGCGTGCGCTGGCGCTGTCGTCGGCCGCGCTGCAGGGCGCCATCATCGCCGGGCCGGCGCTGGGCGGTTTTGTCTACGCTGGCGGGGCGCAGATGGTCTACGGCCTGTCGGCGCTGGGGTTTGTGGTGGCGCTGGCCTGTGTGCTGGGGCTCAAACCCCGGCCGGTGCGGCAGTCGCGCGAGCCGATGTCGGCCGCAACGCTGCTGGCCGGGCTGCGCTTCATCGCACAGCGGCCGGTGGTGCTGGGCGCCGTGTCGCTGGATTTGTTTGCGGTGCTGCTGGGCGGCGCTGCCGCACTGCTGCCAATTTTTGCGCGCGACATCCTGCACACCGGTCCCTGGGGCCTGGGCTTGCTGCGCGCCGCACCGGCGGTGGGGGCCTTGGCGATGTCGCTGGCATTGGCGCGCTGGCCGGTGCAGCGCCGCAGCGGCGCCTGGCTGCTGGGCGCGGTGGCGCTGTACGGCGCCACGATGGTGGTGTTTGGTTTGTCCACCAGCCTGTGGTGGGCGATGGCCGCGCTGGCGGCCTCGGGCGCGGCCGACATGGTCAGCGTGGTGATCCGCCAATCCTTGGTCCAGCTCGCGACGCCGGATGCGATGCGCGGCCGGGTCAGCGCAGTCAACTCGGTGTTCATCGGCGCATCCAACCAGTTGGGCGAGTTTGAATCCGGCGCCACGGCGGCCTGGTTGGGGCCTGTAGCATCGGTGGTCTGGGGGGGTGTGGGCACCGGCGTGGTGGTGCTGGCCTGGGTGGGCGTGTTTCCGGCACTGGCACGGCACGACCGGCTGGTGCGTGACGATGGGGATGAAAAAGGGTGAGCGCTTGAGCCATGGTTTGACCGCCGCCGACCTGCAAGCCCTGGCCACCGCGCTGGACGGTTTTGGCCTGGGCCTGGGCCTGGCCGCCAGCGACGGCCGGGTGCAAGCGCTGGTGGTGCCGGGCGCGTCGGGTGCAACGCCGGCACCGCGCCAGGGCAGCCGGGTGGCATCGCTGACGCTCAGCGACGGCCGCCGCCTGGTGCTGACCGAGCGCGACCGCATGCCCTCCAAACCACCGACGCTGAACTCACCCGCCGGCCCGCCCGCGCTGCAAGCCCCCGAGCGCCGCGCCGCCGCGCAGACCAGCGACATCCGGTTTCGCCTGCTGGCCGAGCATTCGATCGACCTGATCGTTGCGGTGGATGCCGATCTGGCGATCCGTTATGCGTCCCCCGCCACCGCCGCGATGCTGGGCTGCGAGCCGGGTGATCTGCACGGCTGCACCTTGGCCGAGTTGCTGGCGCACGAGGACCGGGCCGCGTTCATCGCCCGCCATTTCACGCAGGCGGCGCGGCGTGGCAGCGGGCCGGATCTGTTTCGCGCATTGCGCCGCGACGGCAGCACCTTGTGGGTGGAGGCCCGGGTGGCCGCGCTGCCGCCGGGCAACGGCCTGGGGGATTTTTTGGTCACCTTGCGCGATGCCAACCAGCGCAAACACTTCGAGCTGGCGCTGGGCGCGGCCAATGCCGAGCTGTCGGCGCTGGCGTCCACCGATTCGCTCACCGGCCTGCCCAACCGCCGCCAGTTTGATGCCACGCTGAACAAGGAGTGGTACCGCGCGCTACGCGACGCCGCGCCGCTGGGCCTGCTGATGATCGATGTGGACCGTTTCAAATCGCTCAACGACCGTTACGGCCACCCGGTGGGCGATGCATTTCTGGCGCGGGTGGGCCAGGTGATCCGCGACAACGTGCGGCGCGCCGGCGACATGGCCGCACGCTACGGCGGCGAGGAGTTTGCCGTGGTGCTGCCGGGCACGGTGGCGGGTGGTGCACTGGAGATCGCCGAGCACATCCGCCGCGCGGTGGCCGCTACCGACACCCGCAGCTTGGTGGCGGGTGGCCACCCGCTGAGCGTGAGCATCGGCGTGGCGGCGATGGTGCCGCTGGCCGGCGGCGGCTCGGGCGCGCTGGTGCACAGCGCGGATACGGCGCTGTTCCAGGCCAAAAAACTGGGGCGCAACCGGGTTGAAGTGTTGCAGTGAGGTGGCTGCG
>JANOBL010000839.1:0-2117 GCA_031411635.1 Betaproteobacteria bacterium | reverse complement strand
CGAGGAGACAACCATTCACAAACGCTGCGGATCGCCCACCGCAACACCGGTTCTGAGAACGGTGCCGGGCAAAAGTTCCGCAGCGTGTTGGGTCAGCCTCAGGTTCTGCTGGCCGATCAGGCGGCGCGCTTGACAGCCTTGGTGGCGGCTTGGCTGGCCTTGACGGCGCTGGAGGTCACGGCGGTGAAGTTGGCTTCGGCCATTTCGGTGGCTTGCTTGCTGGCTTTTTGCACCGACTCAAACGCGTTGTTGGCAGCGGCGATGGCCGACTTGACCAGGGTCACAGCGTTTTCGCTACCGGCCGGAGCGTTCTTGACAGCAGCGTCCACCGCCGAGGTGAAGCTCTTCTGCAGCTCAGCGAACTGGGCTTCGGCAGCCTTGGTGACTTCGGCGGTGGTGGCCGCGGCGATGTCATAGATGTGGCGGCTGTAAGCAGCGGCCTTCTCGGCCGACGGCTGCAACAGGCTGGCTTGCAGGGCCATCAGTTCTTGCGCGTCCTTGGCGGCCAGGGCTGCCTTGGTGTTCTCGGCCGACTCAGCCAGGGTGGCCTTGGCCACTTGCAGGTTCAGTTCGATCAGCTTTTCCACGCCTTCAAAAGCCTTGCTCGTCAGGCCGAACAGGGTTTCGAGGTTGGCCTTGCTGGCGGCGGTGATCTGGTCTTGGGTCAGGTAGCTCATGGTTCTCTCCAGTGGTTGATAAATCTGCTTTTCACAGTCATGCTGCACTGCAACATAGAACAAAGTATAGACCCCTGAATCGGGATTGCAAGGGTTTTTTGTTGCGCTGCAACAAACTAGGGGTGCCGCTCCAAAAGACATGCTGTTGACACGGTGCCAAGTGCCGTGGGCGGTGCTGGGCACAATGCGCCGCACGATGCAGGTGTTCAGCAACCATCGCTACACGGCTGCGCTGCCGGCGGGCCATCGGTTTCCGATGCCCAAATACGCGCTGCTGCACGGCCGGGTGGTGGCCGAGTGCAGCGGGCTGCGGCTGGCCGAGGCCGCCGCTGCCAGCGAGGGAGAACTGACGCTGGTGCACACGCCCGATTACATCCAGGCGGTGTTGAATGGCACGCTGACAGCGGCCGAGCAGCGCGAGATCGGCTTCCCTTGGAGCGAGGGCATGGTGGCGCGCAGCCAGCGCTCGGTGGGCGCGACGATTGCAGCGGCGCGTGCCGCGCTGGCCGAGGGGGTGGCGGCCCAGCTTGCCGGTGGCACCCACCATGCGCAGGCCGACAAGGGATCGGGCTTTTGTGTCTTCAATGATGTGGCGGTGGCCGCGCGGCTGATGCAGGCCGAGGCGCAGCGTCAGCAGCGTGCCCCGCTGCGGCTGTGGGTGATCGACCTGGATGTGCACCAGGGCAATGGCACGGCGGCGATCTTCCAGCACGACGCCAGTGTGTTCACCTTGTCGCTGCATGGCGCCAAGAATTTTCCGTTTCGCAAATCCAGCAGCGATCTGGATGTGGACTTGCCCGATGGCTGCACCGATGCGCCTTACCTGGCGGCGCTGGAAACGGCGCTGGACCAGGCCTGGCGCCGGCAGTGCGAAACCGGCCCGCCACCTGGCCTGGCCTTTTACCTGGCCGGTGCCGATCCGCATGAGGACGATCGGCTGGGCCGGCTGAAATTGACCGCCGCCGGCCTGGCTGAGCGCGACCGCCGGGTGCTGGATTTTCTGCGCCAGCAGCGGGTGCCGGTGGCGTTGACGATGGCCGGTGGCTACGGCAACAACATCCACACCACCGTGGCGCTGCAGTTGCAGACGGTGCAACTGGCGCAGCAGGCCTGGCTGGCCTGGGCGGGGCAAGCGCCTCCCTAGAATGCCCCGGCTGACAAAAAGAACCCCCGGAGACACGTCGCGATGCGCGCTGGCCGATTGCTGTTGTCCTGTGGCCTGCTCGCCTTCAGCGGCCTGGCCGCTGCCGCCGAGATCAATGGCCGCGACTTGGTTGCCGCCTGGGGCCTGCCGTTTGCCGGCATGCTGCTGTCGATCGCGCTGATGCCTTTGCTGGTGCCGGCGTTCTGGCACCACCACTTTGGCAAGGTGGCGGCCGGCTGGTCGCTGGCGGTGTTGCTGCCGTTTGCTGCCGTGTTTGGCGCGGGTGTAGCGGCCCA
>JANOBL010000838.1:0-11728 GCA_031411635.1 Betaproteobacteria bacterium | reverse complement strand
CCTTGATTCAATTGGGCGGATGCTGGAAACGCAACTTTCACTTCGCCTAGCAATTCGAAAATCTCTCTGCGAAGCTTCGCAATCTCTGGGATTCCGGCTAGTGCCCGCGCGTTCTGCGCTTTTGCTTCCTCAAGGTCATCAGCGAAGTTTGTAATGTGATGCCTGGAAGCGTAATACTCGCTCAGAAGTTTGGCTTCACCGTTCGTTTGAACAGCTTGTATGATTGCAATTTTCAATCCCATAAGTTTGGCATAGGAGCGAATACGCAAGTCACTCATTCGCAGGCGACGTGTCTGCTTATCGCTATTTCTTTGGCTAAGAAAGTTGCCAAGCCAGACGCCGGCGAGCGTAAAAGCACCTGCAACAAAGGGCGAAAGCGAGGAACTAAAATCTTGCGGCATTTTCGTGTCCCTACAAGGCCTAACCACTCATGGATTCTGCAGCATCGCCCCCGCGCATGAAAGCCCGCGAGGATTGTGCAATATCCGAGGTGGCGCACCGGGCGAGAGAGGTCGCAAAAACGATTGAAGGCCCGACCCCGATGCCTAACCGGACCTGCACCGGCTGGCTCGAACCCCCGACTGTCGCGCGGCTTGGCTCACCTGGGTGGGCCGGCTTGCAGCACGCACGGTAAAGAGACCCGAATTGGCAACGATTCGAGGCGTCTTCCAGCCCTCGGGTGGGTGCGCATTTTGCACCTGCCCGAATCGGTGATCTCCCGGTGTGCCACCTGGCATTTCAACTTCAGGAGCACCGTGATGGAAGAACTTGGATTGCGAGCTTTGCACCGGTGGGTGGCCGGAATCGACGTGCACCGCATGCTGCATGTGGTGACTGTCTTGATCGAGCAGGAAGACGGCTCGATGCAGCGCCAGGCGCGCGAGTTTGGCGGCTTTCGGCGCGACTGCCAGGCGCTGGCCGCGTGGCTGCACGAGCTCAAGGTGGAGTTGGTGGTGATGGAGAGCACCGGCATCTACTGGAAGAGCGTGTATGCCCACTTGGAGAACGCCGGCATCCCCGCGTGGGTGGTCAACGCCCATCGCATCAAGCATGTGCCCGGGCGCAAGACCGACATGGCCGACAGCGAGTGGCTTGCGGTGCTGGCACGCTTCGGCCTGGTCAAGCCCAGCTTCATCCCGCCCAAAGACCTGCGCGAGCTGCGCCTGATCTCGCGCTACCGGCGCAAACTCAGCGCGATGTTGGCAGCCGAGGTCAACCGGCTGCACAAGGTATTGGACGCTGGCGGGATCAAGCTCGGCGGGGCGGTCAACGTGACCGGGCCGGGACTGCCCCGTACGCATTGCAACCTGATGCGGAGGTGAGTTATGAAAAAGCATCTGCCTGTGCTCGATGAGAAGGCGGCGTTTGTTGACGTCGGCAGCGAGCATATGCACGTCTCGGTCGGTGGTGACGAGCCGATGGTCTTCGGCGCGGTGACCACCCAGTTGCACGCACTGCGAGACTGGCTGTTGGCGCAGGGCGTGCGCTCGGTGGCGATGGAGGCCACGGGGGTGTACTGGCTGCCGCTGTAAGGCGTACTGGAGGCCGCGGGCCTGGACGTGCGCATGGTCAGCGGCCGGCAAACGCGCAACGCGCCGGGGCGCAAGACCGACATGCAAGACGCGCAGTGGGGCGCGACGCTGCACATGCATGGCCTGCTTCGCGCGGGTTTCGTGCCGCCGGCCGAGATTCGCCGGTTGCAGGACTACCTGCGCTTGCGCGCTGACCATGTCAATCAGGCGGCAAGTCAGGCAGCGACCGTGCTGGCGATTGCAGTGCTTGACAGTGTGAATAACGCATATACAATAAATCGAGGGCTGCCTTTGACCCCAAGAAGAGCGACAAGAACCCGCGCAAGCATGGCATGCCGTTGCCAGCTTGCGAAGAGGCACTTGATGGGCCGATGCTCACCTACGAAGACGCTTCGGAAGAGTATGGCGAGCAACGATTCGTCAGCCTCGGTTGGGCGCAAGGGAAGGTGGTTGTGCTGGTGTGGACCGACAGAGCTGGCGGACCACGATTGATCTCCTGCCGAGAGGCTGAACGACATGAGCAAAAAGCCTACTTCCGTGCCTACCCCTCACGCTGACGTGCCATACGATCCCTCGGATGAGAGGGCGACGATGGCGTTCTGGGGCGGAGCCATAGCCCACACGGGACTTGAAGAACTCCGCGCCAAGCGCGGTCGGCCAAAGAAGGACGCAGCAGAGCTGAAAGAGCAGATCGCGTTGCGCGTGGACAAGGAGGTGCTGGAGTGGTACCGCGCGCTGGGTACTGGTTGGCAGACCCGAATGAACGCGGTTCTCAAGGCCTACCGGGACGCCAGTGTTTGAATTCGCTGCCTAACCACTCACGATGGCAATCGGTTCAGCGCATCCAGTAGCCGGCGTTTGGCGGTCGGGTCGTCCACCGCGTCCACCAAACGGGCGATGAAAGCCTCACGCTGCGGCGCAGCGGCGGCGGCTTTTTTCACCAACAGCTTGGCGATCGGCCCCATCTGCTGGGCCAGCAACTGCTGAGCCGCGTCCAGCAGCGCCGGGCTCAGCGGCAGTGCAGCCGCGCCGCCGATGTTGGTGGCAGCGTTTGTGGCGGTGTTTGTGGCGGTAGGTGGCAGCGTGCCCACGGCCACCGAACCCTGGCTGGCGCTGCTGGACGCTGCGCCGCCGCGCAACGCCGCCACCTGGACGATGAAGCTGCTGCGCGCCGCCGGATCGCTGACCTGCTCGGACAGCCGGGCCAGCAGCGCTGGCAGATCGCTGCATTCCCGTGCGGCGCGCCGCACCATCACCTGGGCCAGCGGCCCCACATGCCTGGCCAGCGTGGCCTCGGCGCGGGCCAGCGTGGCGGGGTCGAAGTGGTTGGTGCCGCCAGACCCGCTGCCAGACCCGCCAGCCTGCGATCCGGTGCCACGCTCGGCCAAGCCGGCCGGGTTGACCGGCATCTTGGCGGTCAGCGTGGCCTCGGACACGGCCTGGTTGTGCACCCGGCCGGCAACGGCATTCAAGGCATCGCGGAAAGCCAGCGCGGTGGCAAAACGCTGCACCGGGTTCTTGGCCAGCGCCTGCGCCAGCACCGGGTCCCAGGGCGCCAGATGCTGCAGGCCGGGCCACGACGACGGCGCTGGCGCCGGCACATGCACCGCGTTGTACATCACCGCCTCGGTGGCGCCGATGAACGGCGTGCGCCCGGTCAGCAGCTTGTAAAACACCACGCCGGTGGCGTACAAATCCACCCGCCGGTCGATCGGCCGGCCCAGAAACTGCTCGGGCGCCATGTACAGCGGCGTGCCGATCAGCGCCGCAGCGCGGGTCAGTTCCACCGACTCGATGCGCGCGATGCCAAAGTCCGACACCTTGATCTTGCCGTCACGCGTCAGGATCAGGTTCGACGGCTTGATGTCGCGGTGCCACACCCCCTGCTCGTGGGCATGGTGCAGCGCCTCCAGCAACTGGCCCATGATGCTGATCACATCGTCATCGACGATCACCATCTGGCCAGTGGTTTCCTGCTGCAAATAGCTGCTCAGCGTCTGGCCGCGCACATATTCCATCGCGATGAAATCAACCCCGGCATCACGGCCATAGTCGTACACCGCCACGATGCCCGGGTGCTGCAGCCGGCCCGCCGCGCGCGCCTCGTTGCGAAAGCGGTCAGCATGCGAGACACCGTCCTCGGACGATCCACCGGCCGCGCTGCGCAGCGTCTTGATCGCCACCTCGCGCCGGATGTCGGGGTCAAAGCCCTTGTAGACGATGCCCATCGCACCCTCACCGAGCACGCCGGTGATGCGGTACTTGCCAAGGAACTCGGGCGTCTTGCTCATACCCGACGGTCAGGCATCCAGCATCTTCATCGCCTGCACCACGCTGGCCCGCATGCGCGCAAACGACTGTGCCAGCACGCCGATCTCGTCATGGCTGGCGATCGCAAAGGCCGGCGCCGCCAGGTCACCCTGGCTCACTTTGTCAGCCAGCGCCGACAAACGCATCACCGGCCGCACCACCACCCACCAGATCATCAGGTTCAGCACCGCACCCACCGCGATGAAGACGCCCACCAGCGAGCCGACAAAAAACCGGAATGATTCGTGCGCGCGGGCAAACGGCACCGCCATCGGCACCGAGACGATTTGCGCGCCAATCACCTCGTTCAATGTCCAGCCAAAACCGTTGGACGGGCCGTACTTTTCCACCATCTTGCGCGGCGCAGCCTCGACGCTGGAATGGCATTGCAAACACGCCGGGTTGGTGATGCGCAGCGGCCGCGACACGTACAGCGAAGGGCCCGACGGTGTGTCACGCTGGCCGACAAACTCTTTCAAGTCGGCGCTGTTGCGAAACTGGTTGACGATGTCCACCTCCCAGCCATCGGCCCGGTCGCGCAGGTTGGTGGGGTTCAGCGTGGCCTCTTTGTAGGCGTAGTCGGGGTACTTCACATGCAAGGCGTTTTGCACCTCGGTGGCCGAGTAGCTGGGCACGGCCTGCGGCAGAAACTCGTTCTTCATCTGCGCATCCAGCAACCGGGTGATCTGGTTGGCGGTGTAGCCACGCACCGCCAGTGCGCTTTCCATCAACAGCCGGGCGTTGTTGAGCACCTCTTCGCGCGCATTGGCCTGCAGCAGATCACGTGCAATCCAGCCGCTGATCGTGATGCCCACCGCCACCACGCCGACAAAGATCAGGTTGAACTTGACCAGCAGCTTCATTGAGAGACCTCCGGTGCGACGGCAAGCCTGGGGGCCCGCGCTTTTGCGTTTGTGCGAAGAGATGGTACGCCGCCCAGCCATCATCACCAGCCCCTTGTCAAGGTGACGGGCGACAAGCGGCGCGCGCCAATCCACCGGATAAACCCGCCGCCGGCCAGCGACGGGGCTGGCGCAGAATCCATTGAACACAGCAGCCTGCTGTTGCATCCCGTGATCCCCAGGAGCCCTGATGAAAGCCGCCGTGCTGCATGCCCCGCGCCAAGCAATGACGATCGAGGACATCGCGATCGAAAAACCCGGCCGCCGCGAGGTGCTGGTGCGCACCGCCGCCGCCGGCCTGTGCCACAGCGATCTGCACTTCATCGAAGGCGCCTACCCCACGCCCGTGCCGGTGGTGCTGGGCCATGAATCGGCCGGCGTGGTGGAGGCGGTGGGCGAGGACGTGAGCTACCTGAAACCCGGCGACCATGTGATCAGTTGTTTGTCGGTGTTCTGCGGCCATTGCGAGTTTTGCCTGAGCGGCCATCTGTCGATCTGCCAAGACCCCAAGGTCAGGCTGCTGCCGGGTGTGTCCAGGCGGCTGAGCTGGAAAAACGGCCACATGAACCAGTTTTTGAACCTGTCGTCGTTTGCCGAGCAGATGGTGGTGCACGAGCATGCGCTGGTGAAGGTGCGCGAGGACATGCCGCTGGACCTGGCCAGCCTGATCGGCTGCAGTGTGATCACCGGCTACGGCGCGGTGGTGCATACCGCGCGCATCGAGCCCGGTAGCTCGGTGGCGATCTTTGGTGCCGGTGGCATCGGCCTGGCCACGATCAATGCAGCGGCGATTGCCGGTGCCGGCCGCATCATTGCGGTGGACAAAGACCCGTTCAAACTGGCGCTGGCCAAGCAGTTTGGCGCCACCGATGTGGTGGATGCCAACGAGGGCGATACCGTCAAACGCATCAACGAGTTGAGCAGCGGCGGTGTGCATTACTCGTTTGAATGCATCGGCCTCAAAACCACTGCCGAGCAGAGCTTCTCGTGCCTGCGCTCGGGCGGCTGCGCCACCTTGATCGGCATGATCCCGGTGGGCACCAGGATCGAGCTGCATGGCGTGGATTTTTTGCGCGAGCGCCGCATCCAGGGCTGCATGATGGGCAGCAACCGCTTCCGCACCGACATGCCGCGGCTGATCGAGTTCTACATGCAGGGCAAGCTGCACCTGGACCAGATGGTGTCGGCACGCATCAAGCTTGAAGACATCAACGAGGGCTTTGCCGCGCTGAAGACCGGTGGCATTGCGCGCAATGTGATCGTGTTCGAGCACTGAACCATGGCTTCAAGGCTGGAAGGCAAGATCGCCGTCATCACCGGCGCGGCCTCGGGCATCGGCCTGGCCACGGTGGCGTTGTTTGTCGAGCAGGGTGCACGCGTGATCGCGGCCGATCGGCAAGTGGATGCCGGCCAGGCGCTGGCTGAGCGGTTTCCGGGCCAGGTGCGTTTCGAGGCTTGTGATGTCACCCGCAGCGCCGAGCTGAAGCAAGCCATCGATGCCGCCGCCACACACTTTGGCGGGCTGGACATCCTGTTCTCCAACGCCGGTGCCGGGGGTTCGTTGGCCGGTGTTGAAGCGTTTGACGAAGCCGGTTGGGATGCCACGCAGGCGCTGCTGCTGCGCTCGGTGGCGGCCGGTGCGGCTTACGCGGTGCCGCACATGAAACGGCGTGGTGGCGGCGCGATCATCAACACCTCGTCGATCTCGGCGCTGCAGGCGGGTTATGCGCCGCTGGCCTACTCGGTGGCCAAGGCGGGGGTGCTGCACTACACGCGGCTGGCGGCCACCGAGCTGTCGGCGCACAACATTCGCATCAACGCCATCGTGCCGGGCTTCATCGCCACCAGCATCTTTGGCGGCATCTTCAACCTGGAGGGCGATGCTGCACGCCAGATGACCCAGCGCATCGCCGAGCGCAGCGGCACGGCCAACCCGATCGGCCGCGCCGGCCTGCCGCGTGACATTGCCGAGGCCGCGCTGTTTTTGGCATCGGACGCCGCAGGCTTCATCACCGGGACGCACCTGACGGTGGACGGTGGCATCACGATCGGCCCGCGCCATGCCTGGGACCCCAATACCCCCGGCCCGATGACCGCTGCGCTGGGCCTGAGCCCGGAGCAACTGCGGGCGATGCGCGCCGCGCGCCAAGGCTGATCCCCTCTGCTTTTCAACCCTGACAACGAGACACGCCCATGCCCCAGGTCACCTTCATCGCATTCAACGGCCAACACCACACGGTGACGGTGCAAGCCGGCCTGTCGCTGATGCGCGCGGCGGTGGACAACAACGTGCCCGGCATCGACGGCGATTGCGGCGGCCAATGCGCCTGCGCCACCTGCCATGTGTTTGTGGCGCCCGAGTGGGCCGAGCGTGCCGGCCCGCGCAGCGCCCATGAAGACGAAATGCTGAACTTTGCCGCCGAGTTGCGCGACAGCTCGCGCCTGGCCTGCCAGATCCCGGTGACCGATGCGCTGGACGGCCTGGTGGTCGCGATGCCCGAAGGCCAGCACTGATCCCCCACGCCACACCCAACCCGGGAGGCCCCCATGAACACCGCCACTGCCGAACGCGTCTCTACCAACGCTAGCTCCAGCGCCACCACCGACGCCGCCCGCGACCGCATCAACGCGCTGCCGCTGGACAGCCTGAACCCGGCCGACATCCAGTACTTTGTCGACGACACCTCGCCGTTGGTGTTTGAGCGCCTGCGCCGCGAAGACCCGGTGCACCGCTCGTTCAGCCCGGTGCCGGGCATGGGCCACTACTGGTCGGTCACGCGCTACCAGGACATCATGGCGGTGGACACCAACCCGGCGGTGTTTTCGTCGGATTTCGCCAAGGGCGGCATCACGCTGATGGACTTTCCGCCCGGTGAGCAGCAGTTGCAGATGTTCATCGCGATGGACCCACCCAAACACGATGAGCAGCGCAAGGCCGTGAGCACCATCGTGGCGCCGGCCAACCTGAACAACTGGCAGGCCCTGATCCGCGAGCGCACGGTGCGGGTACTGGAAAGCCTGCCCCGCAATGAGACCTTCGACTGGGTGGACAAGGTGTCGATCGAGCTGACCACCGCGATGCTGGCCACGCTGTTTGACTTTCCGTTTGAAGACCGGCGGCTGCTGACGCACTGGTCCGACATGGCCACCTCCAACAAGGCCACCAACCCCGACGCACCCGAGCCCGAGGTGCGCATGGGCGAGTTGAAAAAGATGCTGGGCTACTTCACCCGGCTGTGGAACGAGCGGGTCAACGAAGCACCGCGCACCGATCTGGTGTCGATGCTGGCGCATGGCCCGGCCACCCGCAACATGGGGCCGATGGAGTACATGGGCAACCTGGTGCTGTTGATCGTCGGCGGCAACGACACCACGCGCAACTCGATGACCGGGGGTTTGCTTGCGCTGCACGACCACCCCGAGCAAATGGCCAAGCTGCGCGCCAACCCGGCGCTGATCGACAGCCTGGTGCCCGAGATCATCCGCTGGCAAACACCGCTGGCCTACATGCGGCGCACTGCCACCCAGGACACCGAGCTGGCCGGCAAGCAGATCAAGCAAGGTGACAAGCTGGCGATGTGGTACCTGTCGGGCAACCGCGACCACACCGCGATCGACCAGCCCGACCGCTTCATCATCGACCGTGCGCGGCCGCGCCAGCACCTGAGCTTTGGTTTTGGCATCCACCGCTGCGTGGGCAACCGGCTGGCCGAGCTGCAGCTCAAGATCCTGTGGGAAGAGTTGCTGCAGCGCTTTCCGGTGATCGAGGTGATGGGCCCGCCAACCCGGGTTAAGTCCGCCTTTGTGCGTGGGTTCAGCAGCTTGCCGGTGCGCATCCCGGGCTGAAGGATGCAGCACAAAAGTGCTACATTGCAGGTCTGAAAGGCACTGAACCATGACCACAACCACCATCCGAATCGAAGACGACCTTAAAACGCGGGTGGCTACGGCTGCCGAGCGGGCCGGCAAAACCGCGCACGCTTTCATCCTTGATGCGATTGGCCAGTGTGTCGAGCAGGCGGAGTTGGATGACGAGCTTCACCGCATTGCCGACGAGCGCTGGGCCAAGCTGTTGGTCACCGGCAAGACGGTGCCCTGGGACGAGGCCAAGGCCTACCTTGAAGCTGGCGCAAGCGGCAAGCGGCCGCCCCGGCCCGCTGCCCGTCAGCCCGGGCGCTGACGGGCGGCATGGCCCGCATAGCGCTGGCGCCCGAGGTTCTGAACGACTTTGATCGCATCCTGGACCATCTGGCCTTGTTTGAGCTTGAGCATGCGCCAGCGCGAATCGCCGAGATCATCCAGGCGCTTCAAATCCTGACCCACAGCCCACTGATCGGTCGCAAGGTCAAAGGCGGCAAACGAGAGCTGGTCATTGGCCAGGACGCGCACGGCTATCTGGCGCTTTACCGGTTTGTGGCGGGGCTCGATACCGCTTTTGTGCTGGCTGTGCGCAGCCAGCGCGAATCCGGCTACAAGACGGATCGGTAAAACGGGGTCTCAACCCGAGCGTCTTCACGGCGGCGTGTCGGCCGTTTCATCCAGCAGCGCCGCCAGCCCACTGGCGCGGCGTGTGCTGCGCGCCAAGGCCAGCACCAAGGCATCACGCTGGGCACACACCAGCGTCAGCGCCGCGCGGGCGCGGGTGATGCCGGTGTAAACCAGTTCCCGCGTCGCGGCCCGGCCGCTGTCGGGCGGCAGCACCAGCACCGTGTGCAAAAATTCCGAGCCCTGGGATTTGTGCACCGTCATCGCAAACGCGGTTTCCACATCGGCCAGCCGGCCCACGCTGACCGAGCGAAGCTGTTGGCCATTGGCAAACCAGGCCCGCAGGCCGGCCGGGTTGGGGTGATCCGGGCCGTTGCGCAGCGTGATGCCGATGTCGCCGTTGAACACACCCAGGCCAGGGTCGTTGCGGGTGACCAGCACCGGCCGGCCTTCAACCCACTCGCCCCGCGCCGGCAGCAGGCCGGCCTGGGCAAGCTGCTGGGTGATGGCGCGGTTCAGTGCGGTGCTGCCCCAATCGCCGTCCTTCACCGCGCACAGCACGCGGAAACGGTCAAAGGCTTGCAGCACCGCGTGCACCCAGTGGCTATGCACGGCCTCGCTGTTGTCGGCGGGCTGCTGCCGGATCAGCGTCAGGTAATCGCGGTAGCCGCCGGCTGCAGCGTCGCGGCCGGCGACCGCCACCGTCGCCAGCGCCACCACCGCCGCCGGCGTGGCCGAGGCCAGCCAGTGCACAGGGCCATCGGGCGTGGCTTGCAGCAAGCGCTGCGCGGCGGCCGCATCACCGGCATTCACCGCCACGGCCAGCGCATTGATCGCGCCACCAAACCGCTGGCTGTGGCGCAGCATCACAGTGTGCTGGGCCAGCGCCGGGCCGTTGGGGTCGACCAGCTTGTCTGGCAGGGCTTGCCCGGTGCTGGCCTCGATGTAGCGCTGCGTCTGTGGCTGATAACGGCCAGCCAGCGCGTGCTGGCACAAATCGCCCAGCACCGCGCCGGCCTCCACCGACGCGAGTTGGTCTTTGTCACCCAGCAACACCAGCCTGGCCTGCGGCGGCAGCGCGTCCAGCAGCGCGGCCATCATCTCCAGGTGCACCATCGAGGCTTCATCGACGATCAGCAGATCCAGCGCCAGCGGGTTGGCCGCGTTGTGCTGCAAGCGCCGGGTGCCGGGCCTGGCACCCAGCAGTGCGTGCAAGGTGCGGGCGGGGCCGATCTGGGCTGCCAGATTGGCCAGTGGCAGCGCTTCATCCAACACATCACCCAACACATCGCCCAACAGCGGCTGCAGGCCGGCCAGCGCACTGACTATGGATTGCTGCAGCCGCGCCGCCGCCTTGCCGGTGGGCGCGGCCAGCGCCACGCGCAGCGGGCCGGGCGCGGTGGCCAGCAGCAGCGCCAGCAAACGGGCGGCGGTGTAGGTTTTGCCGGTGCCCGGGCCACCGGTGATCACCGTCAGCCGGCCGCGCAGCGCGATTGCACAGGCGGTTTTTTGCCAATCGATATCGGGCGCTGCCGGCGCCGGGGCCGGAAACAGCCGGTCCAGCCACAGCCTGGCCTGGGCCGGAGCCACTGCCTGCACCTCGGCACAACGCACCAACACCTGGGCGGCCAGGCGCTGCTCATAGCGCCAGTAGCGCCGCAAATAAAGCCGGCCGGCCTGCCATACCAGCGGCTCGCCGGTGTCGGGCGATGGCGCCAGCCCAACGGCAGTGCAGGCCAGCAGCGCACTTTGCCAATCTCGCGCATCGGCCGGCAGCCTGCGCAGCAGCGCTTGCAATGCGGCCGCTGCCTCGGGCCGCCAACCGAGCAAAGCCTGCGGCGCCGCCAGCCAATCGGCCAGCGGCAAGCAGCCATGGCCCAGGCCCTCCAGGTGCGCCACCAGCGCAGTGGCCAGCAGCACCGGTGGCGTGGTTTCCGGGCACTGGCTGGCAACGAAGCGCGCCAACGCGGCATCCAGCCGGCGCAGCCAGCCTTGCTCGGCCCATTGCGCCAACGTGGCCAGCAACTCGGCCGGGCTGGGTGCTTGCAGCATCGGATCGGGTTGTGCGCTCATGTTGCGGCCTCGGCGTTGCCATCCAGTGCCGCTTCCAGCGCTTGCAGCAGGTCCAGCGATGGCTTGACCAGGTAGCAGCCGTTTTCCGGCCCTTGCACGCCGCGCAGAAACAGGTAGACCGCGCCGCCCAGGTGTTGCATCGGGTTGTAATCCGGCCCCAGGCGCAGGCGCAGCAAACGGTGCAAGGCCAATAGATAAATTGCGGCCTGCACGTCATACCGGTGCTCGGCCAACGCGGCCTCCAGCGCCTGGTGGTGGTAGTGCGCATCGTGCGCACCCAGGGCGTTGGATTTGTAGTCCAGCACAAAGTAGCGGCCACCCTGCTCAAACACCAGGTCGGCAAAGCCCATCAACAGGCCTTGCAGCGTGCGCTCGGGCAGCGCCGGGCGGGGCCGGCCGGCCAGCAGGTGTTGCTGGCAAAGTTGG
>JANOBL010000837.1:0-2524 GCA_031411635.1 Betaproteobacteria bacterium | reverse complement strand
CTGTTTCAACGCTTCCTGAAAATGTGCGCTGCCCGGTGCGGGCAAATGCTCAACATGAGCAACATGGCCAACGATTGCGGCGTGTCATACAAAACGATTGGTGCGTGGCTTTCAGTGCTGGAAGCGGGCTACGTGGTTTTCCTGTTGCAGCCGCACCATCAAAATTTTGGAAAACGACTGGTCAAAACCCCCAAGCTGTACTTCCATGACACCGGCCTGGCCGCCTACCTGCTGGGCATCCGCGACACGGCGCATTTGTCCATCCACTCGGCGCGCGGCGCCTTGTTTGAAAACTTTGTCATCAGCGAACTCCTCAAGCACCGCTACAACCAGGGCTTGGCGTCCCATCTCTATTTCTGGCGCAACAACACCGGCGAGGAAGTGGATGTGCTGATCGAACAGGGCGACAAGCTGATGCCGGTGGAAATCAAATCCGGTCAAACCTTCAACGCCGACTTTGTCGCCGGCTTGGCCAAATGGGCAAGGTATGCAGGCGAGTCAGCGTTGACTGCGCAGTTGGTGTATGGCGGCGCCGACAGCATGCTGCGCCAGGGCGTGGCGGTTCATTCCTGGCAGGGCCTGCAAAACCTGCTGGCACAGACCTGAGCCCCGCCTCCGGCGTCATTGCGGCACGGTCGGATCAAAACCTGCACCGGCCGCCGCAGCATCGGGTGATATCGAAAATTCAGGCTTGCGTTTCGGACGTTTTCGACCGAAACTGACAAGGTGACGGGCCGTGAGTTCATCCGCAGATTGAAGGCGCTTGGAAGGCAACGGGGGCTTGCGGTGATGCTCAACCCGTCGCGCGGCAAGGGCAGTCACCAGACCCTGTATTTTGGAACGGCCTTCACGGTGCTGCGCAACCCGAAAGATGAGTTGAAGACTGGCACGCTGCACGCCATGTGCTCGCAGCTTGGCATCAAGGCTTCTGACCTTTGAGGTGCTCCATGGATCGATTTGAATACGCAGTGAAGCTCACCCCCGCCGCCGAAGGTGGCTTCGTGGTGACTTGCCGCGACCTGGCCCAACTGGTGACCCAGGGCGATGACCTTGGACACGCGCTGGCCGAGGCCGCTGACGCGATGGACGAGGTTTTTGCCGCCTACATGCTGGGTGGGCTGGACCTGCCGGCGGCAAGCAGGGCGCTCAAAAACGAGCACTGGGTGTCACCGCCCGCAGAAACTGCTGCCAAGGCAGCGCTTTACGGCGCCTTGCGCAAGGCCGGTATCACCCAGGTGGAACTGGCCAAACGGCTTGGCGTTGACGAGAAAGAAGTGCGCCGGCTGCTGGACCCGCACTATGGCTCGAAGCTGCCACGCATTGCGCAGGCTATCCGTGCGCTGGGCAGTCGCCTGGTGATCGGCCTGGCGCCGGTGTAAGCCGGCCGCCCACCCTCACTCCACCCGGTCCCCACCAATCCACCGCCGGATCAGCGCCACCGTGTCGCTGCCCAGCACCATCTGCTCGCGCTCGCACAAGAACAGCACCTGGTTGACCAGCCGCTGCGCCAAGGTGCGGGCATCGTCCTGGCCACGGCCAAAAACATGGCCGTTGAGCTGCATGCCACGCAGGATGAACACCACGTCGCGCATCGACACCTCCAGCCCAAAGCGGGCCAGGCATAACTCGCGGATGCGGCGTGCGGTGTCGGTGGGCTCGTAGCCTTGCAGCGCCAGGTCTTCGCACAGCAGGTCCAGGATGCAGCGCACCGCCTGCGGCGGCAGCAGCGGCGCGCCGGTCAGGTTGCAGACATCGCGCGCCACCGGGTACAGCGCCTCGTGGCCGGCCCAGCGGTTATCGCGCTCGGCGGGCGGGTCGGTGTCACCGCCGCCGCTGCCGCCCAGCTCCACCGCGTGGCGTGCCGGATCGGCAATGCGCCCACCCGAGCCGTTCAGCCACACCAGGTGCAGCAGGCCCAGCGAGCGAAAAAATGGCTTGAAGGTGCCGTGGCCGTTCCAGTTGTCCAGCGCCTGCGGAAATTCATTGCGCAACCGCAGCGCCAGTTGGCCGGCCGGCACCGGCTGCGCTGCCTGGGCCACTGCTTGCTCGATGCGCTGGCTGATCCAGGCGAGTTCGTCCGCGCTGGCGGCACGACCGATGGCCGGCTGCGCCGGGATGGCCGAGAAGGCCGGGGCCGCCGGATGGGCAGGGTTGGGCAGCGCCGTGGTGGCTGCCAACACGGGCGTGGTTGGCGCGGCGGTTTCGTCGTTGTCCACCGTGGCCGCTGAAACAGCAATGCCCGCACCCGGTTCCGCCGCGTCGGCGCTAAGCCCCAAGGCCTGCTCGATGAACAGCCGCTCGTCGATCAGCAAATCGGCGCTGGCCTGGTAGGCCGCTGACGGAAAGCCTATTGCCAGCACCGAGGTGCGCCGGTCGTAGCGCCGCAGCTTGCGCAGCACCGGCGTGAAATCGGCATCGGCCGACAGCACGATGAACTCGTCATACCGGGTTTCATGCGCCAGCAGCTCAACGATGTCCAGCACCATGTGGATATCGGTGCTGGTCTTGCCCTGGGCGGTGACCG
>JANOBL010000836.1:0-1681 GCA_031411635.1 Betaproteobacteria bacterium | reverse complement strand
GCCACCATCGTGTTGGTGACCATCTGCGTTCCGCTCTGGATGGACGCGCCGCCCGTCAGGCTTGATGCCAGCGACGGGGCCTGAAAGAGCACGATGCCGAGCAGACACATCACCGAGAGGTAAGTGCCTGCCGCTTCAAGTGCACCCACTGCGTTGGGGGCGCCGGCGACAAAGGCGTTGCCGGTGCTGATGGCCTGCACCACCCTGTCTGTGACATACAAAGACATGCCCAGCGCAAAGAAGACGAACCAAGAAAGAACGATCGCGCTGAGCACAAAAGAGAGCCAGCTGTCGAAGAAGCGGGCGGTCGATTTGAAGAGCAAACACAGAATCGCAAGGGGGCCAATTGCGACAGCAAAGGTCAGGATCAGCTTGCCAAGTAATCCGACAAAAGCACCCAGGACCAGAAAAATAGTCGTCCCCAGCGAGAACAACAGACTGGCCATCACCAAGTCCAAGCGGAACATGCCGGCATCCCGCCAGAGGATTGCGAGCTGTTGGTTTGCCTGCTCATTTGCCAAGTCCAGTGCGCCAAATGCGGTGGCCGCAGCGGCAGCTCGTGGGGCGAGAAAGAGATTGGCCAGCCCATCCTGCAGGCCCGTCGCCCATGCGATGACATTGCCGCTGTAGTACAGACCCGGAAGTGCAAAGGACAGGATGGCCATGACTTTGACCATCTTCCAGGCGAAAGTGCCGATGGGCTCCGGCGCTTCACCGCGCATCACCGCCAGGCCGTAGATGGCGATGTAAATCGTGAGGCCGGCAAGGGCAACCGGGACCAGCCCCGCCGCGAGATCGGCAGAGACACGCGCGGCATAGCCTTGAAAGAAGATGTTGAACCAGGCCTCAAGCCGCGCGAACATGACCGCTACTCCACTGTGCCCATGCCGCCTGGCACACCTGCGGATGCAGGCTCGCACTTCGCACCGGGTGCTCGCGATTCGCAGTGCTGCCAGGTGCCGTTAACTTTGACGGTCCAAAAACGCGAACGTTTGCTCTGGCCGAGGCTCGATGGCAAGCAGCCGGTATTCGAAAGGAACACCCCGCGACACTCCATCAATCCCTTGGCGCTTTCGATCATGAAAACCTCGCTACCAGGGGCCGGTGGCATCGTCTTGCCCCCATCAGCAACGAATCGCTTTGCAGCCGCCGTCAACGGCGGCTCCTCCACCACCCGCTTGCCGTTGACGATGCGCACCGCCTTATTGCCAGGGAATGCCGCGCCCGTTGGTTCGGCCCTGGCGACGGGCGTTGCAAAAGCTGCCAGCAATGCCAGCAAGCCCGCTGCTGCGGGTTGAAGTTGAAGTTTCATGGGAAGGCCCTCCGGGCCAGACCGCGCCGATCGCGCACGCGTTGATAGAACAAGGGCAGCCACGCGGCCGGTGCGTCACCGACTTCAGCACGCAGCTGATCGAGCAGGTCGACGTTGTCGGTGGTGGCGCTCAGGACGGCGAGGTAGTCGTCCATGCCGCCCAGGTCAAACTCGCACTGAACGGAGTCAGTGCCTTGTTTGCACAGGAATCTCCTGGATCCTGTGGCACCCAGAGACTTGACGATGCTGAACTCGGCATCGGTCAGCCCCAGACCGCCCACGTATTCGTCACGGTCGGCGTCGGCGTTGGGTAACACCAGCTTGGTCACCGACTGCTCGACCATCGTGCGCCCGTTCTCGTTGGACAGC
>JANOBL010000835.1:0-1553 GCA_031411635.1 Betaproteobacteria bacterium | reverse complement strand
GAACACGGTGGCGGCCGAGGCCTCCACATATGCACCGGGATCAGCACCAGCAGCAGCAGGCCCATGTCATTGACCTCACCACCGCCGCGCTTCACAGCCACCGCATGGCCCATCTCATGCAGCAGCTTGAGCAGCGGGAACACCAGCCACAGCAGCAGCAGGTTGTCCAGCGCCAGCACCCGATCCGAGAAGTTGTGCGTCAGCTCGGCCCAATGCACCGGCAGCAGCAGCAGGGCCGGCAGCACCACGGCCAGCCAGACCAGGCCGCCGGCGCGGCTCCACAGACGCCTGATCCACGGCAGCCAGGCCTGCAGCCAGGTGTCCGGGTCCCACAGGTGGATGCGCAAGGCCAGCGGGTTGAGGTAGCTGCGCCAGCGCAGCGCGGCGGCCTGCTTGTCGCTGCGCTCGACAACCTCGCTGGCGTCGGGTGCAGCATCGCTTTGCAGCAGGTCGGCGCCGTGCAACTGGCCCAGCAGTTCGATCACGTCGTCCTGGGTCGGCGCACGTTCACCGAGGCGGCGGTTGGCCAGCTCCCAGAGCTGCTGCACCGTGCGCCGGCCATCCATCGACACGATCAGCAGCCGTGCCGTCGGCGTGAAGCGGTGCGCCCGGTTCGACACCGGGTCCTGCAGCAGGTACCAGACCTCACCGCGGTAGAGGTGGCGGTGCAGCCGCGCATGGGCGCGCAAGCGCGGCTTCAAGCCAGCCACGCGGTACCAGGCGTTGGACAGCGTCGAGCTCACTGCGGAACCTCGGGCCGACGCTGGGTCCGGCCGATCACGGCGACCATCGCCACAGCGCCAGGCGAAGCCAGTCGGTCAGGCCATGGGTCCAGATCCAGAGCAGGCTGCGCCGGCCGACATCCACCTTGCCGATGCCCTCCATGCCAGGACGCAGGCGCGGCGATGGCTTTTCGACCTGGGCCTCGACGCGGAAGAAGTTGCGGCCGTCCTGCGAGCTGGAGATCGGCGTGACTTGCCGCACCGCAAAAGCCATGGTCTGGTTGGGAATCCCGGCAACCGCGAGTTCACCCCGCTGGCCCGGCTGTAACCAGCCGATGTCGCGTTCATCGACCTCCAGCAGCACCCGCCAGTGATCCAGCGGGGCCAGCTCGAACAGCACCTTGCCCTGCTCGACCGGGCTGCCCAGCAGCGGGGCCAGATCGCCCGCGACGACGACTCCGTCGAAGGGTGCGGTCAGCGCGGTGCGGGCGAGTTTCTCGTCGACCAGCGAAAGTTGGGCCTGGGCCTGGGCGATCTGGGCCGAGGCCATCGCCATCGCGGCACGCTCCTGGGCGGCGCTGGCCTGGCGCAGCTTGCGCTGCGCCATGTCGCGCTCGGCAGTCCATCTCGATTGCTCAAGCTGCAGATCGCGGTCGAGCAGGCGTACCAGCAACTGGCCCTGCTTGACGCTGTCGCCGGCGCGCACAAAGGCCTGGTCGATGAAGCCGTCGAAAGGCGCCACGGTGGCGCGCCGCAGCTCGCCTTCGATCACCGCCTTGGCGGCGACGCGGTGCGGCACATTGACCAGGGTCAGCAAGGCCAGCAGCAGCA
>JANOBL010000834.1:0-2401 GCA_031411635.1 Betaproteobacteria bacterium | reverse complement strand
GTCAATACCAGCGGCGGCCAGTGGTTTGACATGCAGTGGAAGCCGCAAGTCGACAGCAAGCCCTGGCACGACGCGGTGAATTTTTATGTCGATCTGCTGAAGAGCTACGGCCCGCCTGGATCGGCCGGCAACAGCTTCAACGAGATCCTGGCGCTGTACAACGAGGGCAAGTGCGGCATGTGGATCGATGCCACGATTGCGGCCAGCTTCATCAGCGATCCCAAACAATCCAAGGTGGCCGACAAGGTGGCGTTTGCACAAGCCCCGACGGCCGTGACGCCCAAGGGCGCCAACTGGTTGTGGGCCTGGTCGCTGGCCATTCCCGCCGGCTCAAAGAAGGTGGACGCGGCGCAGAAGTTTGTGAGCTGGGCCACCAGCAAGGAGTACATCCAGTTGGTGGCCAAGACCAATGGCTGGGCTGCTGTGCCCACTGGCACCCGCAAGAGCACCTATGCCAATGCGGATTTCCAGAAAGCGGCCAAGTTTGCCGCGGCTGAGAAGGCGGCGATCGACAGTGCCAACCCGAACGACAGCACCTTGCCCAAGAGCCCGTACGTGGGCGTGCAGTTTGCGGCTATTCCCGAGTTTCAGAGCATCGGTTTGGCGGTGGGCCAGCAGATGAGCGCGGCGCTGGCGGGCAAGACGACGGTGGATGCGGCGCTGAAGGCCGGGCAGGCGGCTGCCGAGCGTGAGATGAAAAAGGCGGGCTACTACAAGTGACCTCTTCCTCCCTCTCCCTTTGAGGGAGAGGGTTGGGGTGAGGGTGCGGCCGTGCGGCAAATCAAATGCCGCTTTGTTGGCGCGCCACCTCTCCACCCCCACCCCAACCCTCCACTTCGCCGCTTGCAAGCGGCTCAGATTCGCCAGGCGAGCAACAGGACGCAGGTCCTGTTGCCCGTCCGGGCTCATCCCCCTCCCAGGAGGAGGGAGCAAAGCCACACCCATGCAACGCACCGCCCCCCGCTTCATCCCGCGCCTGCTGATGGCCCCGGCCGTGCTCACGCTCTTCCTCTGGATGATCGTGCCGCTGGTGATGACGCTGTATTTCTCGGTCATCCGCTACAACCTGATGCAGCCCGACCAGGTGGGTTTTGTCGGGCTGGAGAACTACGCTTATTTCGTCACCGATCCGTCCTTTGGCACCGCGGTGGTCAACACCTTGCTGCTGCTGGGCAGCGTGATCCTCATCACCGTGGGCCTGGGCATCGCCCTGGCGCTGCTGATCGACGATCCCTTTCCCGGCCGTGGCGTTGTGCGGGTGCTGCTGATCTCGCCGTTTTTCGTGATGCCCACCGTCAATGCGCTGCTGTGGAAGCACATGATGATGAACCCGCTGTACGGCGTGCTGGCCCAGGTGTGGCTGTTCTTTGGCGCCACACCGATCGACTGGCTGACCGATTTTCCGCTGGCCTCGGTGATCGTGATGGTGGCCTGGCAGTGGCTGCCGTTTGCCGCGCTGATCTTCATGACCGCGCTGCAATCGATGAACCGCGAGCAGCTTGAAGCCGCACGCATGGACGGTGCCACCTACCTGCAGCAGCTTCGCTATTTGTACATCCCGCACCTGGGCCGCTCGGTGGCGGTGGTGGTGATGATCGAGATGATCTTTTTGCTGTCGGTGTTTGCCGAAATCTTCACCACCACCGGCGGTGGGCCGGGGGATGCCAGCACCAACGTCGCCTTCCTGATCTTCAAGCAGGCGCTGCTCAACTTCGACGCCGGCGTGGCCTCGGCCGGGGCGATGTTTGCGGTGGTATTGGCCAATATCGCGGCGGTGTTCTTGATCCGCCTGGTGGGCAAGAACCTGGACAAGTGATCCTCATGGCAAACCTTCAAAAACGTGCTCGGCCATTCCCGGTGGCGCTGCTGCTGCGCTCCACCGCTGCCTGGGCGCTGACGCTGCTGTTGTTCTTCCCGCTAGGCTGGCTGGTGCTCACCGCGTTCAAGACCGAGCTGCAGGCGATTGCCCAGCCACCGTTGCTGGTCTTCACGCCCACGTTCGAAAACTTCCACGAGGTGCAGGAGCGCAGCGATTACCTGCTGTACGCAGGCAACTCCTTGATCACCAGCGTGGTCAGCACCTTGCTGGGCCTGGCCTTGGCGGCACCGGCAGCCTATTCGATGGCGTTTTTTCGCGGCCGGCGTACCAAGGACATCCTGATGTGGATGCTGTCGACCAAGATGATGCCGGCGGTGGGCGCACTGGTGCCGATCTACGTGATTGCGCAAACCGCCGGCCTGCTGGACACCCGTTTGGCGCTGATCGTGGTGTTCACCTTGAGCAACCTGCCGATCATGGTGTGGATGCTGTATTCCAACTACAAGGACATCCCCACCGACATCCTGGAGGCCGCACGCATGGACGGCGCCACGCTGTGGCAAGAGGCGCGCCAGGTGCTGC
>JANOBL010000833.1:0-8612 GCA_031411635.1 Betaproteobacteria bacterium | reverse complement strand
TGAAGGCCTTGGCAAACACGCCACCCGGGCCGACGCCGGGGATGAAGTTGAACAACGCACCGGGATCTGCGGCCAGCAAGCTCAATACGATGGGGCCGTAATCGGTGGTGCCCAGCGGAAAGCGCACCGTCTTGACGATCTTGCCGCCACCCTCGGTAAAGGCCTTGGTGAACGCGGTTTCGGCGTCGATGCCGCTTGAAAAGTCAGCCGTCACAATGGCCGCCGTCTTGATGCCTTTTTCAATCAGATAGCGTGCACTCGGCACGGCGATCTGCGGTGTGGTGAAAGAGGTCCGGAACAGGTAGCGGGACTTTTCCAGCAGCAGATTGCCAGAGCAGGTCAGGCACACCGTTGGCGTCTTGGACGCTTCGCTGACCTGCGCCGCGCCGATGGCGTCCGGTGTGAACTGCAAACCGGTGAGGTATTGCACTTTCTCCTTGATGACCAGTTCCTGCGCCAGTGCCTTGGCGCGCGCCGGGTCCGGCGTTGGGTGGTCGCGCCAGACGATCTCAACCTTGTCGCCGTTGACGGCATCGCCGTTCAGCTTTTGGTAAACCGCGAAGGCGGCCTTCCATGCCGCGCCGGCTTGGGCATACGGCCCGGACAGCGGCGCGACAACCCCGACCCGAATGGTGTCGGCATTGGCGCCGGCAGGCAGCAACGCAGCCAGCGCAGCGGCCAACAGGGCTTGTTTTCGAAGAGACATGTTGCCTCCTTCAAGGTGAGCGATCAGGACTGCGCAGCGGAAGGCGCGAAGGTGCCAGAACCCGTTATGCATCCGCTTTGAAGTGGGTGATTGCAAAACAAGCTTCAGCGCTATAAATGTAGCATGCTATAAATTTAATTCAAGACTTAAAAATGTGAGTGAATACACCTATGGCTGTCTGCAAGGCATTCATCAGGCAAAGCGTGATGCGCGCCAAAGTTATAGTTGGCTTTATTTTTGAAGCAGGCGCCACTCGTGCAGCAAGACCCCCTGCGCTGGCACAACGGCCCGGATCACAAAGGGATAAACCATGGCGATTGCCGCACTGGATAAGCCCACGCTCGGACTGCGCGAGCGTGGCAAGCTCAAGCGCAGAGAGAGCATCAAGCAGGCCGCGCGCGCAGTTTTTTTGGAACGCGGCTACGAGAGCGCCACCACGCGGGAGATCGCCGAGCGCGCCGAGGTCTCGCTGGGTACCTTGTTTGCCTACGCGCCCACCAAGCCGGAACTGCTGGTGATGGTCGTCAACGACGATCTGGACGAGCTGACCGCACAAAACCTGCGCGACTGGGCGGATGACCGGCCGCTGCTGGACATGCTGGTCGATTTTGCTGCGGGCCGTTACGCGTACTGGGCACCGCAGCCGCAGATCGGCCGCTACGCGCTGCGCGAGATCACCGCCTACATGCTGGGCCGCCCTGACCCTGGCCCGGAATCGATCCGCTTCCGTGAGCGGGTGCCGGTGGTGATCGAAGGCCTGGCTGGCGTGATTGCGCGCAAGCAGGCGGCTGGGCAGGTGCACAGCGCGGCCCCTGCCCGGCTGATCGCCGATCTGATCTGGGGCATTTACAACACCGAGGTCAAGTTCTGGCTGGAACAGGACAAGCCCAAGCTGCGCGAGGGCGTGGCGCGCCTGCGCGACCTGTTCCAGATCGCCATCGAGGGGCTGCAGGTGGAACGGGCAGAACTCGGCGGCCAGGCCGCACCGGTGGCCAGCAGAGCGGCCCCGGCGAAGCGGGCACTGGCGAAGAAGCCCCGGCCGTGAAGGCGGCAGCGGCATGCCGCAATAACTTCCAGCCAACCGCTGCCATCCGTGTCCGCGCCCATCACGGCTTCAAGCGGTGCCAGTAGACACGGCAATGTTTGCAGCCCCGGCCACAGCAGGCTTGCACGGCCTTGGCGGGTATGCCGTAGACCGTTGCCTGGCCGGCTGGGGCCGTTGCTGACGCACCAGTGGCCGTTGACCCGGCACCCGCGCCGCCGCCTGCCAGATTGACGGTCCCCGCTGCGGTGGCCGCAGCGGGGTCGCCTCGCAGTGCCGCACCCCGCAAGACCGTCAGCACCTTGAACCCGCCTGGGGATGATTGCGCCATGCGCCGCTGCCCCGATCAGGCCAGGCCGCCGCTGGCCGGACTGGCCAGCAGCGCCTGCGTGGCCTGGGCCACACCGCCCGCATCAATGCCGATCTCACGCAACAGGCTGTCGATCAGTGGCGCCTGGGCACGAAATCGCAACGCCGAATTGACCACCTGCTCAGGCAGCCCAACGGGGCCGTCCACCGCGCCGCCAACACCGTTTGACGATCCCAGGCCCAAGCCATTCACACTGAGGATCTTGATGCCCTCGATGCGCTCCATCGGGCGCACCGACTCGCGGATCAGGGCCTCCATCTTGTCCAGCAGCTTCTGGCGGAACAGCGCGGCGCGGGCTTCCGGCGACAACATGTTGTGGCTCTCGTTCATCCAGCGTGCAGCCTCGGCGTCCAGCTCGGCGCGGTGGCGTGCCGCCACGATGCGGATCAACTCGGCGTCCGCCTCGGCCTGGGCCTGGGTCTTGAGGGCCTCGCCCCGGCCTGCCGCTGCCTGCTGCTCGGCCGCCACCGCCAGCCGCAGCCGCAAGGCCTCCTTCTCGCCCGCTTGCGCCGCGCCAATCAGGTCGATGGCCTTCTTGCGTTCGGCGCCTTCCAGCTCGCGTGCGGTGAACACTTTTTCCTCAGCCACCACGGCCTGGGCGCGGGCCTGGTCGGCGGCGGCCTGCGCTTCGGACTGGGCCTTGGACTGCTCGGCCACGGCAATCGCGCGGCGCTGCTCGGCCAGGTCCAGCGCGGTGCGGCGGCCCACTTCGGCGGCTTGCAAAACCTGCTCCTTGCCGATGCGGTCCTGCTCGATGGTCTGCTCGGCACGGATGCGCGCGGTATCGATCACCTGCTTGGCGCTGATCAACACCGCCTCGGCATCACGCTCTTGCTCGGCACGCTCGCGTGCCACATCGCTGCGCTGGCGCACCCGCGCCACCTCCAGCTCACGTTGCTGCAACAGCCGGGCATATTCACCATCGCGGTCGATTTCCAGCACCCGTTTTTCGGTCTCCAGGTTTTTGCTGCGGATCGCGATCAAGGTGTTCTGCTCCACCTCGTTGCGCTCTTTCTTGCGGCGCTCGATCTGCTCGGTCAAGCGTGTCAGGCCCTCGGCGTCAAACGCATTGCCAGGGTTGAAGTAGGCCATCTCGGTCTGGTCAAGCTGGGTCAGCGAGGCCGATTCCAACTCCAGGCCGTTTTTCAGCAAATCCTCGGCCACCGCGTCGCGCACCGCCTTGACATAGCTGCCGCGCTTTTCGTGCAGGTCTTCCATCGACAGGCTGGCCGCCACGCTGCGCAGCGCATCGACAAACCGGCCTTCGATCAGCTCCTTCAACTGGTCGGCCTCCATCGTTTTGTAGCTCAAGGTCTGCGCGGCGGCGGCCACGGCCTGCGGGCTGGCCTGCACGCGAACAAAAAACTCGGCCGTCACATCAACGCGCATGCGGTCTTTCGAGATCAGCGCCTGGTCTTGCCCACGCGAGACCGCCAGCCGCAAGGTGCTCATGTTCACCGGAATGGCCTCGTGCACGATCGGCAGCACAAACGCGCCACCGTCCAGCACCACCTTCTGGCCACCCAGCCCCGTGCGCACAAAGGCCCGGTCCTTGGACGAGCGCACATACAGCCAGCGCAGCAGCCACACCACCAGCGCCACGACGATGGCCAGTGCCAGCAGGCCCAGCAGAAAGCTTCCAAAATCAGTGCCCGACATGGTGTGTGTTCCTCGTTCGTGAATCAGGTGCGCTTGTGGCCGCTCAGGGCCTTGTCAAAACGCGTCTTGTGATGGGTAGGCTGCTGGCCGGTCCGGCTCGGCGCCATGAGCCCGCAGCACGCGCCACACCCGGGTTTGGGGTGCAGTGGCGACGGTCGTGTCAGCATCCTGGGCGTCCTGGGCCGGCTCGCCGGCACCGGCCTTCAGCCCCAGCAGGCGCTGCTGCAAAGCCTTGTCGGCCGCCAGTGCCGCCGCCGGCAGTTGGTGCGCGATGCGGCCGTTGACCATGATGGCCACCTGGCCGGCCAGCTGCAACGCCACGCCCAGGTTTTGCTCGATCAGCAGCACCGACATACGGCGCTCATCGGCCAAGGCCTTCAGCAAGCTGGCCACCTGCTCGACGATCACCGGCGCCAGGCCCTCGGTGGGCTCGTCCATCACCAGCAGGCGGGGGTTGACCAGCAGCGCGCGGGCGATGGCCAACATCTGTTGCTCACCGCCCGACAATTGGCCACCGCCGTTGCTGCGGCGCTCGGCCAGGCGCGGAAACACCTGGTAGACGCGTTCCACCGTCCAGGCACCCTGGCGCGCCGTCTTGGCCGCCAGCCGCAGGTGTTCGTCCACGGTCAAAGACCGCCAGACACGGCGGCCCTGCGGCACATAAGCCACGCCCAGGTGGGTGATGCGATCAGGGCTGCGGCCCAGCAACTCATGCCCGTCAAACTGCACCGAGCCACTGGCCGGCACCAGGCCAGTGATGGCCTTGCACAGCGTCGTCTTGCCCATGCCATTGCGGCCCACCACGGCCAGCACACCATCGCCCAAGGTCAGTGAGATGCCTTGCAGCGCATGGGCTTGGCCGTAGAAAACATCCAGCCCCTGGACGCGCAGCAAATCGCCGCTGGCGCTGGGCGGGTGCTCGGCCCTCGCGCGTGAAATCGCGCTCGGGCCTTCGCCAGGCGCCAGCCCCTTCCGGGCCTTGTGTCCAGGCTCAGTGCTGCGCATGCCGGCCCTCGCCCATGTAGATGGCATGCACCTCGTCATTGGCCTGGATCTCGTCGGGTGTGCCACTCACCAGCACACGGCCGTTGTGCATCACGGTGATCTGCTCGGTCACGGTCAGCGCAATGTCCAGGTCGTGCTCGATGATGACAAAGCCAATATGGCGTGGCAGGCCGCGCAGCAAGGCCACCAACTCGCGCCGCTCGGCTGGCGACAGCCCGGCTGCCGGCTCGTCAAACAGGATCAGGCGCGGTGAACCGGCCAACGCCATCGCAATCTCCAACTGGCGTTGCTGGCCATGCGACAGCGCACCTACCGTCACGTCGGCAATCGTTTCCAGCCGGCCATGGGCCAGCAGCGCTTCAACCGCTGTGCGCGACGCGTGCCCACGGCGCGGCCGCAGCAGGCTGAAGCGCCCCGGTGCAACACCACGCACCGCCAGGAAAAGGTTGTCGCGCACACTCAGCTCACGGAACAGCAGCGAGGTCTGGTAGGTGCGGCGCAGACCACGCCGCACCCGCTCATGCGCGGGCAGCGCGGCCACGTCCTCACCAAACAACAGCACCTGGCCGGCAGTGGGCGGAAAGTCGCCAGTGATGGCATTGAACAAGCTGGTCTTGCCGGCACCATTGCTGCCCAGCACGCCGTAGCGCGCGCCGGCCTGCACCGCAAACGACACGCCGTCAATCGCCCGCAGCGCGCCAAAGTGCCGGCTGACGCCGCGCAACTCCAGCGCGTGCCCGGACAGAAAACCGGCCACGGCAGGTGCAGCCGGCACTTCGGCCATTGCGGTTTGTTTTGCCATCACCGGCGCTCCACCCGCAAGCTCACTTGCACTCGGGGTTGCTGCGGCTGCCGATGCCCACTTTGTCAAACTCGGCTTTGCTCAGCCCCAGCATCTGGTTGACGCCCGGCACCACCTTGACCACCTTGTTGTAAAGCGAGCCATCGGCCGCCTTGGCCACCTCGGTCAGGAAGATATCGGCCACCGCATTGCGGTTGGCATCGAGCTTGACGTCGCCAGTGGGTGTTTTCAGCGTCATTGTCGAAAGCGTCTTGCGCAGCACGGCCTGGTTGCCCGACAGATCACCCTTCGCCGCATCCAGCGCGTCCAGCGCGGCCTTGGTGTTGACGTAATAGCCATGCGCAAACAACGACGGGCTGGGGAAGCCGTCCTTGAACGCCGCCTTGTAGTCGGTGACAAATTTCTTCCAGCCGGCGTTGTCGTAACCGTCGGCCATCGGGCCGGAAGACGGTGTGCCCACCAAGGTATCGCGCCGCTTGCCCTTGTAGCCCAGCACCGTCTGGTCTACGGTGATGGTGCCGCCGATCAGCGGCTTGCTGCCACCGTTTTGCTCGTACTGGGTGAGAAAGTTCACCGCATCGGCACCCCCCAGCGCCACGTAGACGGCGTCGATACCGTCAGGCAGCTTGGCAATCACCGACGAATAATCCTTGGTGCCTATCGGCACCCAATGTTTGTCCAGCACCTTGCCGCCGGCCTTGCAGAACTCCATCATGAAGCCCGCCACCTGCGAGTACGGAAACGCGTAGTCCTCGGCCACCACCACCACCTTTTTGTAACCCTTGGCCACCGAGTGCGCACCCAGGCCGGCCGACCACTGCGCACCATCGGTGGAGAAGCGGAAGAAGTTGGGCGCCGGGCTGGACAGCGTGGTTTCCTGCGCACCCGAAGTGCCGTTCAGAAAGGTGGTCTGCAACTGCGTCTTGGCATAGTCTTTGACCGCAATGCCTTCGGAGCCCGACAACGGCCCGATCAGGATCTGCACCTTGTCCTGCTCCACCAGCTTGCGCGTGGCGCTGACGGCCGAATCGGGTGAACCATTGGACGAGCCCTTGACCAACTCGATCTTCTTGCCACCGGCCGTGTAGTTGCGTTCTTTCAGCGCCAGTTCCACACCCCGGATGCCGTCCTGGCCCAGCACGGTGAACGCGCCTTCCAGCGTGGCCAGCGCGCCCATCCTCAGCGTCTCCTGCGCCAATGCCGGTGTGGCGGCGCAAGCAGCCGCAGTGGCAATGAGCAAGGGGCTCAACTTGACGACGCAAATGTGCTTTTTCATGGGTGTCTCCGGTTCAATGTTGGGTGGTAGTTGGGGTCGATGTGCCGCCCGGGAATCGGTGGTTCAGCGCATCCGGGCGAGCGAGCTTGCGCAGTCGGTCCCACAGGCCCAGCAGGCCATCGGGGGAGAGCAGGATCACAGCGAGAAACACGCTGCCAATGACCAGGTTGAAACGGTCGCGGCTGACAAAGTCGATCGCAAAGTTCTGCAGCAGCACAAACAACGCCGCGCCGACAAAGGCGCCGATCGGGTGGCGCAGGCCGCCCAGCACCGCGATCACCAGCACATTGATCAAGGCAGCGGTGTTGATCGATCCCGGCGAGATGCGGTGGTTGTAGTAGACAAACAGCACACCGCCGGCACCGGCAATCAAGCCGGCAATGGCATGCGCGGCCAGTCGGTGCAGCGTGACGTTGAAACCCAGCGAGGCCATGCGGCGCGCGTTGTCTCGCACACCGGCCAGCGCAATGCCAAACGGTGAACGGCCGATGTACGGCACCCCCAACACCGCCGCCGCCGACACCGCCAGGCACAGGCCGTAAAAAGCGCGCGGCCCACCCAGGTCCAGCCCGAACAGCAGCGGCGCCTCGATGTTGGCAAAACCCTGGAAGCCATTGAACAGGCTGTAGTTCTGCTGCGTCAGGTAGAAGAACGCCACGCCGATGGCCAGTGTGATCATGATGGTGCGGATGCCCTCGGTGCGGATTGACAGCGCGCCGATGGCCACCGCTGCCACCACACTGGCCAGCAGCGCCAGCAACACCGCCAGCCACGGCGCCCAGCCCAGGCTGACACCGGTGACCGACGAGGCGCCAAAGATCGCCACCATGTAGGCGGCCACACCGGCCACCGTCATCTGCGACAGGCTGACCATGCCGCCGGTGCCGGCCAAAAAGCTCAGCGACAGCGCGATCAGCCCCAGCACCAGCGTTTGCGCGCCGATCTGGTAAACAAAGAACGGCGAGGCCAGCAGCGGGTACAAGCCCAGCGCCAGCAGCCAGGCCGCCGCGCGGATCGCGAAACTGAACTGCTGAGGCGTGAGCCACGCACCGCGCTGCGCCGGGCCGGCGACGATGGGCCTGATTTGCGACACCACTTGCGGCGCCAGGCGTGGCGCCAGGTGTGGCGACAAAGCAGGCCGCTGCGGCAAAGCCAGGCGTGCTTCGCTCATCGCTTCACCCCCATCAAGCCATCCGGCCGGAAGGCCAGTGCTGCCACCAGCAGCACAAAGGTGAACACCACGCCATAAGTGGGCGTGTAGGCCAAGCCAAAGGTTTCTGCCAGGCCGATCAGCAAGGCGCCCACCGCTGCGCCGCTGATGCTGCCAATGCCACCAACGATCACCACCACCAGCGACGCCAGCAGGTAGCGCACATCCTCACCGGGTGCAATCGACAACGCGGTGCCACCGATCACGCCGCCCAGCCCGGCCAGGCCGGCGCCGATGGCAAACGTCATCACAAAGATGCGCTGCACGTTGACACCGCTGGCCGACAGCATCTGCTGGTCATCCACACCGGCGCGGATCATCATGCCCACCCGGGTGCGGCTGAGCAGCCACCACAGGCCCAGACCGATGGCGATGCCGAAACCCAGCAGGCTGAGCCGGTAGGCCGAGTAGGCGTTGATCAGCGGGATGCCGCGGATCGGGCCTTGCTGCCATTCCGGCGCCTCCATCTGGTACACCTGCCCGGTGAAGGTCCACAACAGCAGGTCGGCCACCACGATCGACAGGCCGATGGTCACCATCGT
>JANOBL010000832.1:0-4136 GCA_031411635.1 Betaproteobacteria bacterium | reverse complement strand
CCATCCCACCCTTCCCCCTTGAAGGGGGAAGGAGCAAACCTCAGCGCCACACCGGCGCCAGCACCACGCCCGCTGCGGCCAGGTCACGCGGAAAATAATCCCCCGCCAGGTAAGCCAGCTCACGCTGCCGCGCTGCGGCGATGGCATCCGGCGCATCACCCACCGATGCCTGGCCAGGATGGCAGAACAGCAGCGCACCATCCTCAGGCACCTGCGCCAGCCAGGCTTGCATCAACGGCCGGTACGCGGCTTGAAAATCGTAGGCCCCCAGCAGCAGCCGGTTGTGCGGCAGCCAATGTTGGCGCAGCAACCGCGCCAACGCCCGGCCGCCGCTGGCCGCTATCACCCAGCGCTTGAAACCAAAGCCGGGCCCACCCAGCTTGGCGGTGCAGCGCACCGGCGTGGGCACCGGCTGGCGCTTCAACCAATCCAGCAACAGGCCCCGCACACCCGGCAGGTGGTGCACATGCTGGTGGCCGTCGATGAAGTCCGGCGTGCAGCCGCTGGCGGCCTGGAACGCCTGCCACTGCGCCGCCAGTTCGTCGGCAATCGCCGGCAAGGGCAGGCGGCGCAGGTGCGAATCAACCAGCAGGCGCGGCAGGCTGGGCATCTGCGGCCACACCCGCGCCAACAGCGGGCTCAGCGGCCGGCCCTCGGTCAGGTTGAAATGCAGGCCGGCCTGCGCGTGCTGGCGCAGGCTGTGCACGGCACAGGCATCCTGCTGCCAGGCAGGGCCATTGCTGAGGCAGGAAAACGCGCCCAGCCGGCCGCTGCGCACCAGGCCGGCGATGGCCGCGCCGATGCCGGGCGTCAGGCCGTAATCGTCGGCGCACAGCAGCAACGGCCGGCCGCTGGTCGGCTTTTCTTCCGGCTGCTTCACAGGCCGGCGCGGCGGCCATCACCGTCCAGCGCGCCCTGGCCCAAGGCCTGGCCCACGATGTAAACCGGCCGCTGCTTGACCTCGTCAAAGATGCGGCCGATGTACTCGCCCAAAATGCCCACCGACAGCAACTGCACCCCGATCGAAAACGCCAGCCCGGTGGCCAAGGTGGCCCAGCCCGGCACGTTGTTGTGCAGAATAAAATACTCGCCAACGATGTACAGCGCAAACACCAGCGCCGCCAGCGCAATCAGCGCGCCCAGGCCGCTCCACAAGCGCAGCGGCGCGTTGGTGAACGCGGTGACCCCGGTAAACGCCAGCCGCGACAGCCGGCGCATCGAAAACGTGGTTTGTCCGGCATGGCGCGGTGCCGGCGTGTACGGCAGCACCACGGTGTTGAAGCCCACCCAGGCGTACAAGCCCTTCATGAAACGGTTGCGCTCGGGCAGCATCTTCAGCGCGTCCACCACACGCCGGTCCATCAGCCGGAAATCGCCCACATCCTCCGGGATCGGCGTGCTGGAGCCGGCATTGACCAGCCAGTAAAACAGCCAGGTGCCCAGCCGCTTGCGGCGAGATTCGTCCGAGCGCGACGCACGTGCAGTGCACACCATGTCGGCACCGTCGCGCCAGGCCGCCAGCATCGCGCCGATCATTGCCGGCGGGTGCTGCAGATCGGCATCGATCAACACCACCACCGCGCCGTGGGCATGGTCAATGCCGGCGGTCAGCGCCGCCTCCTTGCCAAAGTTGCGCGACAGCCGCAGGTAACGCACACCCGGCCGCTGCAGCCACGGCAGCAAGGCCAGCGGCGTGGCATCGGTGCTGCCGTCGTCGACGACGATCACCTCCCAGTGCGGCGACAGCGCATCCAGTGCGCTGGTCAAGGCCTGCAGCAGCGGCCCCAGGTTGGCGGCCTCGTTGTAGGCCGGCACCACACAGCTAATGCTGGGCTGGTTGCTGCGGGCCAGCGTGACCGGCAGCGCGAATGGCGCGTTGAGTGGCGCGTTGAGTGGCGCTTGAAGAGAGGAACCCATCGTGGTTGGTCAATCGCAAATCAGCAAAATCTTTTGCATCGGCGCGCATCATGCATCAACAGTCGCCGCCATCGGCGAGGTGGTTACACTGAATCCCGGTCGGCAGTTCACCCAGGCGTTGCCGCGCGACACCCCTCGCGTGCTAAACCTGCCCTCGTTCATCGAGACCCAAACCCCTCAAGCAATTTTCCGCGTGCGACAGGGCTGGAAGACGGCAACCACCAGCGCCCGGCCGGCCTGCACCAGGCCCCGGGTCCGGTCGTGCGTGTGGAGAATGGCCATGAGCCGCTTGCCGCTGAGTTTTGCCGTGCCCGATGCGTCGCTGTTTGCGCGTGCCTTGGGCGCCTCGTTGAAAACCCGCCACGCCGCCGGCAGCCCGCCGCCCGGCCATGTGGAGTTGCTGAACCTGGTGGCCCGTGCGCTGGGCCACCGCAACCTGCAAAGCCTGCAGGCTGGCGTGACGTTGGCATCACCGTTGCCAGCATTGCCGCTGGCGGTTGAAGACCAACCACCGCCTGGCGCGCTGACCGACAACGCCCGCAAGGCCTTGATGCAGTTTGACAGCCGGGGCCGGCTGCTGCGCTGGCCCACCAAGTTCAGCGTGCAAAAGCTGGCGCTGTGGGTGCTGTGGATGCTGTTTGACGGCCGGCGGGTTTACACCGAGCGCGAGGTGAATGAAATCCTGAAGGCCGCCAATGCCTTTGGCGACCACGTGACCTTGCGGCGCGAGCTGATCAACCACAAGCTGATGGCGCGCAAAAGTGATTGCTCGGAATACCGCAAGCTCAGCCCACGCCCGGATGACGAGACCCGCCACCTGCTGCAAGCCTGGCGGCTGCTAAACCGCAACCGCAGCGAGCCCCGGGTGGAGCGGGATGACAGCCCGCGCAAGCGCCAGGCTGCGCTGGCGGCCAGTTGATCGAAGCGAGCGGGGCCAGCGCCGGTCGTCCCCACGGCTTCGCAGAACTCGGCCGCTTCGGCAGGCGTTCGCCCGTCCGCAGGGACGGGCTCTCGTCCAGCCTCAGCCCAAGCGGCCCCGCACCCCCTCGGGGGGTGGACCTCGGTACGCCGAGGTCCGGGGGCTGCATCACACCGCCAGCAAGTGCTGGCGGTAGTGAATCAGTTCGTCAATCGACTCGTGGATATCGGCCAGTGCGGTATGCGCCTGGGCCTTCTTGAAGCCGGCCAGCACGGCCGGCTTCCAGCGCTTGGCCAGTTCCTTCAAGGTGCTGACATCCAGGTTGCGGTAGTGGAAAAAATCCTCCAGCAGCGGCATGTCCTTGGCCAGAAAACGCCGGTCCTGGCAGATTGAATTGCCACACATCGGGCTCTTGCCCTTGGGCACATAGGTTTTCAGCCAGGCGATCACCTGGGCCTGGGCCGCCGCCTCGTCGATGCTGGAGGCGCGCACCCGGTCGATCAGGCCACTTTTGCCATGCGTGCCCTTGTTCCAGTTGTCCATGCCGTCCAGCACCGCGTCGCTCTGGTGAATGGCCAACACCGGGCCTTCGATGCGGGTGTTGAGCTGGGCATCGGTCACCACCACCGCAATCTCGATGATGCGGTCGGTGAACGGTGACAAGCCAGTCATCTCCAGGTCGATCCAGACCAGGTTCTGGTCGCTGCTGGCCAGGCTTGCGGCGGGTGGGGTTTCGCTCATCGCCGGATTGTCGCAGCGGCCAGCACCCTACACTTCATCCCCATGCTGTCGCCCACCCCGCTCACACTGCTGTTTGCCACCGCCCTGGTGCTGTCGCTGGCCATCAAGCTGTGGTTGTCCACCCGGCAAATGCGCCATGTGGCCGCCCACCGCAACACCGTGCCGGCGGTTTTTGCCGGCCAGGTGACGCTGCAGGCGCACCAGCACGCCGCCGATTACACCTTGGCCAAGGGCCGCTTCGGCCTGCTGGCCACCGCGTTTGGCAGCGTGCTGCTGCTGGGCTGGACCTTGCTGGGTGGGCTGGATGCCCTCAATGCGCTGGTGCGCGAAGCCGTGCAGCCGCGCTTTGGCGACATGGCCTACCAGCTTGCGCTGCTGACCGCGTTTGCGCTGATCGGTGGCCTGCTGGACCTGCCGTTTGAGCTGTACGGCACCTTCCGCATCGAGCAGCAGTTTGGCTTCAACCGCAACACCTGGCGCTTGTACCTGGCCGACATGCTCAAAGGCCTGCTGGTAGGGGCGCTGATCGGCCTGCCGCTGGCCGCGCTGGTGCTGTGGA
>JANOBL010000831.1:0-3583 GCA_031411635.1 Betaproteobacteria bacterium | reverse complement strand
CTGAAACTGCCGCACACCCCAGATCGGCCTTAATCCTAATCTTGATCTCATTTTTCTCAGTCTGTCGGAAATCGAGATTATGCTGGATCAATACCCACTGACTGGTACTTCGTTCCATCAATGAGCTTACAAATGAAATCGATGGATTCGTTCGTCAGGCTAGGCACAAACCACAGCCATAGCCAAAGCTATGGCGAGGATTTGCAACGACGCATGGCGGACGAAGACGCGATTTCGTGTAAGCGGTTTGGTGGAACGAAGTACTAGCGCTCCAAAACCAAAGACTTGCCACGGTAGGACAGCCTGCGGGCGAAGCGGCCTTTGACACGCACCGCTGCATTGACCGGCACCTGCGGGGAACGGCCCTCGTTATAGGCTTGCTCCCAGCGATCAGGCTCCCAGGCCACGCCAAGCTTGGTCAAGGCCTGGCGCGCAGCGCCAACAAAGCCCTGCTGCGCCGCGAGCATCGACCGCCCGGAAAGCAAGGACGTCTCAGCCCGGCCATAAACCCCATACCCCAGCCGAATCAGCTTGCCTTCAGCCACCAGCTTGGCCAGCGCGCGCAGCACTTGGCGTTCTGCCCCCAGATCGCTGAATTCACGGGTCAGGAACGCCGCGTCACCGGATTCCGCGATGCGGCATTCGATCTTGTTCTGCAGTGAATTCTGGCGTGCCACGGGTTCTCCTTCTGGCTTCAGGATATACAAACACCTGACACTTAACAAGCATCAGCGGCCCGCCAAGTGCCCGGCCTGGACTAGCATCCAGGCCACAGGAGACAAGCCCAATGACTGTCATCACCACGATCGAAGACCTGCGCCAGTTGGCCCGACGGCGTGTACCGCGCATGTTTTACGACTACGCCGATTCCGGTAGCTGGACCGAAAGCACCTACCGCGCCAACGAGCAGGATTTTCAAGCCATCAGGCTGCGCCAGCGGGTGGCGGTGAACATGGAAAACCGCAGCCAGGCAACCACGATGGTGGGCCAGGCGGTGAAGATGCCGATCGCCATTGCGCCGGTGGGCCTGACCGGCATGCAGCATGCCGATGGTGAAATTCTGGCGGCCCGGGCGGCGGAAAAATTTGGCATCCCGTTCACCTTGTCGACGATGAGCATCTGCTCGATCGAGGACATCGCCGCCAACACCAAAGCGCCGTTCTGGTTCCAGCTCTACATGATGCGCGACCGCGACGCGATGGTGCGCATGATCGAGCGCGCCCGCGCCGCCCGCTGCAGCGCGCTGGTGCTGACCTTGGACCTGCAGGTGATAGGCCAGCGCCACAAGGATTTGAAAAACGGCCTGACCGCGCCGCCCCGGCCCACCTTGGCCAACATCCTCAACCTGATGATGAAACCACGCTGGTGTTTGGGCATGGCCGGCACCAAACGCCGCAGCTTTGGCAACCTGGTGGGCCATGTGAAGAATGTCAGCGACATGAACTCACTCGCGGCCTGGACCAACGAGCAGTTTGACCCGACGCTGTCGTGGGCCGACGTGGACTGGGTGAAAAAACAATGGGGCGGCAAGCTGATCCTCAAAGGCATCATGGACGTGGAAGACGCGCGGCTGGCGGCGGACAGCGGCGCCGATGCCATCGTCGTCAGCAACCACGGCGGCCGCCAGCTTGACGGTGCGCCGTCCAGCATCGCAGCCTTGCCGGCGATCGTGGCCGAGGTGGGCGCCAAGCTGGAAGTGCACCTGGACGGCGGCATCCGCAGCGGCCAGGATGTGCTGAAGGCCTGGGCGCTGGGTGCACGCGGCACCTACATCGGCCGCGCGATGGTTTACGGGCTGGGCGCGATGGGCGAGGCCGGCGTCACCAAGGCGCTGCAGATCCTGCACAAAGAACTGGACGTGACGATGGCCTTTTGCGGCCGCACCCGTATCGAGCAGGTGGACAACACCATCCTGCTGCCGGGCAGCTACCCGGGCTGAGCGGCTCGCAGCCAGGCGCTGGGTTATGGCGCCGGCCGCCGGCGCCGCAACGCAAGCCACGCCAGACCGGCGGCAACCAGCCATGCCGCTGCCGGCTCTGGGACCGGGGTGGCCAGGAATGCACCCTGGTTGCCATCCGCGTCGAAATACGATCCCACCAGCGCGCCGGCATCGTTGGCGCCATAGATGAAGGTCTGGCTTGCGCCAGGCACGTCGACGGTCTCGAAAGCGCCGCCATAGCCACTGAAACCATGCGTGACCGCGGGCCGAAGGCTCGAGTAGTAATAGCCCGAGATCAACCCCGATTCCGAGATGTCGCGGGCCCCGGTGCGCTGCGAGCCCGCAACATTGAGCTCGGTACGCAGGCCATTGCCCAGGTCATAGGTCCAGGACGGACCGATCGTGCCAACACCTTGCACCGCAGTTCTTTCGTAGCCCACCACGATGCCAGCGCTGTTGACACCAGCCGCGACGGTGACCTCGGATACCCCACTGAAAAATGTCGTGGCCCCACCCGGCTGCGTGTCGAAGGCAAAACCGCGTGTGGCGCCCTGATCGTTCTGGTAGTTGCCGACGATCCAGCGCCCGTTCGGCGACACGCCGTTGGCGTACGCGTTTGCAGCGCCCGGGATGGTCAGCGTTGTGAAGCTGCCGTTGGCGACGCTGAAGATCGAGCTGACCCCAGGCACCAGCGTGCCGGTGCCGTTGCCGTCGTCGACCCACTCGGTGGCGTAATTGCCCACCATCAGGCCGCTGCTGGTGATGCCGGTCAGGTCGCTGCTGACGGCGCCAACTGGGCCGGAAACGATGGTCCTGATGCCACCGGCATAGATGAACCCAACGCTGGCAAAGGTGTTGAAATCAAGTTCGTAGCCCACCACGGTGCCGGCGCTGTTCACGTCCGACGCACCGTAAGCACGGTCAGTTGACACGCCCGACGTCGTGAAACTGTAATTGGTCGCCAGCGCCGGTGCCGCCGGCAGCAGCAGTATCCAGAGCCAGCAAGCGTTGCTGAAGAACTGGCCCGTCCACCTTGGAATACCCATCACACACCTCCCTCGCACGATGAATGGATGAAACCCGGATAGTCACGCAAACCGCTGCGCTGTCCAAGCCCTACAACTGGCGCGCCTCGAAGGTATTGCAGTCGGCCATGCGCCCGGCCGCCAAACCACGCTTGAACCAGCCCACCCGTTGCGCGCTGCTGCCGTGGGTGAAGCTCTCGGGCCGCACCGTGCCCTGGCTTTGGCGCTGCAAACTGTCGTCGCCAATCTGCGAGGCCGCGTTCAGCGCCTCCTCCACGTCGCCCTGCTCCAGCATCTGCTTCAGCCGGTTGCCAGGGAAGGCCCATACACCGGCCAGGCAATCGGCCTGCAACTCCAGCCGCACTGACAGCGCGTTCATGCGCGCCTCGGGGATGCGGCCACGCTGGGCATCCAGCTTGGCGCTGATGCCCAGCAGGATATGCACATGGTGGCCTACCTCGTGGGCAATCACATAGGCCTGGGCAAAGTCGCCGGGCGCACCCAGCCGGGTGCGCAAGGTGTCGTAGAACGCCAGGTCGTAGTGATTGCCCACGAGGTTGGCCCCCCTGTGCAAAACCTGCTGGGCATCAGCGCCAAGCTGGATGCCCAGCGTGGCCGC
>JANOBL010000830.1:0-7052 GCA_031411635.1 Betaproteobacteria bacterium | reverse complement strand
GCCAGCGCCGGGCCAGCGCGTTGTCGGTGCAGCCGCCGGCGTCGCGCAGGATGCCGAGCACGTCGTCGCTGTCGAGGATGCTGAACTGCGGCTTCAGGTTCAGGCGCGCGCCTTCGCTGCGCAAGATGCGCACGCCCAGGCTGTGGAAAGTGCTCACCGCCAGGTCCTTGGCCGCGCGCGGGCCGATCAGCGCCTTGGCGCGCTCGCGCATCTCCTGCGCCGCCTTGTTGGTGAAGGTGATCGCGGCGATCTCCTTGGGCGCCAGCCCGGCCTGCAACAGCCGCGCGATCTTGTGCACGATCACCCGGGTTTTGCCCGATCCGGCACCGGCCAGCACCAGGCAGGGGCCGGACAGATGGTGCACCGCTTGCAACTGGGCGGGATTGAGCGAAAGCGGTGCTGCGGGGTCGGCCATGAATCACATGCTTACATTACATTGCCACCTCGATAGCGCCCATGTTGTGCGGCGCCGGGAGGGCTCTTGAATCCATCTTCACGATCCGCGCGCATTGTTGCCTGGGCCTGCGCAGCGCTGGCCTTGCTGGGCCCCGCCAACGCGCTGGCGCAGGTCACGACAACACCCGGCACACCGGCCGCGGTGCTGCCCAATGTGCAGCAGCTCACCCCCCCACCGCCCCGGCCCGAGGCCGACGCGGCGCGCTTGCCGACACCGGCAGCGCCGCCCGCGCGCGAGTTGGCCCGCCCGGCCGATGAGCTGCGGCTGGATGTGGCCGGCTACCAGGTGGACGGCGGCCCGCCGGCCCTGGCCGCCGCGCTGGCCGGCCTGACCGAGCGCTACGTGGGCAAAGACCGCAGCTACGAAGACCTGCAAGAGGCCGCCGCCGCCGTGACGCGCTACCTGCAGGCCACGCTGGGCCATTACCTGGGCTATGCCTACATCCCGGAGCAGCGGCTGCGCAACGGCATCGTGCAGATCGCCGTGCTGGAGGGCCGGCTGGACCGGGTGGTGCTGGAGTGGCCCGCCGGTATGGCGATCGACCGCGCGGTGGTGGAGGCGCATCTGGCCAAGCTGATCCCCGGCAGCGTGCTGCTGATCTCGGAGGTGGAGCGGGTGGTGTTTTTGCTGAACGATTTGCGCGGCCTGTCGGCGCGTTTCGAGTTTCGCGAAGGGCGGGACTGGGGCACGGCCGAGCTGCGGGTCAAAGCCTCGCCCGAGCCGGCCTGGTTGCAGCGCATCGATGTCGACACCGACGGCTCGCGGTTCTCGGGTGTCAACCGCATCGGCGGCCAGTGGTTGCGAAGCAGCCCGCTGGGCCGGGGCGATGCGCTGACGCTCAGTGCCCAGGTCTCCACCACCGGCGGCCTGGGCTTTGTGCTGCTGGGTTACACCACGCCGGTGGGGGCCGATGGGCTCAAGCTGGGTGCGTCGGCGTCAGCCTTCAAGTACCGCTTTGACAAAACCCTGCTGCCGCAGGAGGTGCGCGGCTATGCCAGCGCGGCCACGGTTTACGCGCTGTACCCGCTGCGGCGATCCCGCAACCTGAACTTGTTTGGGTTGGTCTCGCTGGACTACAAGCGTTTTGTTGACCAGCAATCGCCGGGCAACAAGCTGGAGGAGGCGCGCAAACACACCGAAGAGCTGCGGCTGGGGCTGAACGGCGATTTTCGCGACGATGCGCTGACCGGTGGCGTCAACACCTACGAGCTGAGTGCCAACCTGGGCCAGGTGGTGTTTGAGTCGGCCGCGCCCGCCGCATCCGACGATGCGCGCCAGTTTCGCAAGCTGGGCTACGGCTTTACCCGCTTGCAAAACCTGGTGACCAACCAGTTGCTGCTGTACCTGAACCTGCGTGGCCAGCAGGCCTTGAGCAACCTGGATTCCACCCAACAGTTTCGCCTGGGTGGCGCCGACAGCGTGCGTGCGTTTGCGTCGGGCGAGCTGCCGGGCGACAGCGGCCAGTTGCTGACCGCCGAGCTGCGCTGGCTGCCACCCGAGGCCTGGTTTGGCCCGCTGGCGCGGCAGTTTGTGGCGTCGTTGTTTTATGACCTGGGGCATGTCAAATTCCGCACCAACACCTCGCAACGGCCGGTGGACTATGTCAACAGCGCGTCGCTGGGCGGCGCCGGCCTGGGCCTGGTGTGGGAGCGGCCGGGCAACTTCAACGCCCGCTTGTTTGCCGCCTGGCCCACGATGGGCCGCGCCACTGGCGACCAGTTGGAACGCCGGCCGCGTTTGTCCGCGCTGTTTTCCAAAACCCTTTGACCACGCGGGGCCTGCATGCAACTCCACATTCGCCGGCTGCGCGCCGCACTGCGCCCCACCGCGCTGGCCTCGCTGGCCTTGATTCAGGGCATGGCCTGGGCGCTGCCGCAAAACCCGACCGCAAGCTTTGGCCAGACCCAGGTTTCGCGGCCCGACGCCAGCACGCTGCGCATCGACCAGTCCAGCGCCCGCGCAGGCATCGATTGGTCGAGCTTTTCAATCGGCGCCGGTGGGACGGTGCGGGTGGTACAGCCGGGCAGCACATCGCTGCTGGTGAACCGGGTCAACGGGCTGGACCCCTCGCTGATCCTGGGCCGGCTGCAGGCCAATGGCCAGGTGTTTTTGACCAACCCCCGCGGTGTGATCTTTGGCGCTGGCGCGCAGGTGGATGTGGGTGCGCTGGTGGCCACCACGCTGCGCCTAGGGGATGCGGACGCCCAGGCCGGCCGTTTGTGGCTGCGGTCCGATGATGGCGCAGCCGAGGTGGTCAACAACGGCCAATTGCGCGCCCCCGGCGGCAGCATCGTGCTGGTGGCGCCCCGGGTGATCAACCGGGGCACGGTGGACGCTGCGCGGGTGGGCCTGGCGGCGGTGGCCGAGGTGCAGGTGGACCTGGACGGCGACGGCCTGATCCTGTTCAACGCCCGCGCCGCCGATGCCGCGCGGCTGGACCAGTTGGGCCGCATCACTGCCGACGGTGGCCGCGCCGAGCTGATCGCCGCCGCACGCGGCCAGGTGGCCGGCACGGTGCTGAACCTGCGCGGCGCCGTGCTGGCCCGGGGTTTGGCCAGCCAGGGTGGCCAGGTGGTGATCGACGGTGGCACAAGCGGCATCGTGGAGGTGGCTGCCGGCGTGGATGTTTCTGCCGCCGCCGGGCACGGTGGTGACCTGCTGGTGCTGGGCCAGAAAATCCTGCTCGACACCGGCACCCGGCTGGATGCACAGGGCCGCGACGGCGGTGGGCAGATCCGCGTCGGCGGCGATTTTCAGGGCAGCAACCCGGCGCTGCACAACGCCGAGGCGCTGGCGGTGCGGCCCGGCGTGGTGCTGGATGCCAGCGCGGTCGAGCGTGGCAACGGCGGCACGGTGGTGCTGTGGTCGGACGGCGCCACCCGCTTTTTTGGCGCGGCCAATGCACGCGGCGGCAGGCTGGGTGGTGACGGTGGCCGGGTGGAAGTCTCGGGCAAGCAGTTTCTGGATTACCGCGGCAGCTCGGACCGCTCGGCGCCGGCCGGGCGCAGCGGTGCGCTGCTGCTGGACCCGACCAACCTGGAGATTGTGCTCACCGGGCCGGATATCAACGGCGGTGCCGGTCCCAGTGGCGAAGACCTGAGCAGCGGCACGCTGCTGGCCAGTGCGCCGGGCACCAACAGCCTGATCACCGCAGCGGCGGTGGAATCGTTCCTGCTGAGCGGGCCGGTGCAACTGCAAGCCAGCAACAACCTCACGGTGTCGGCATCGATCAACAACAGCAACCCCACGCCGCTGACGCTGGAAGCCGGCAACAGCATCGCCATCAATGCGCCGATCAGCACGCAGGGCAATCTGATACTCAGCGCGGGTGAACCCGCGATCAGCGGCCACACCACCACCGGCCAGGTCAGCGTCAACGCATCGATCAGCAGCAGCCTGGGCTTGACCATCAGCAACAACGGCGGCATTGGCAGCAATTTGTTTGCCGCCACCGTGAGCGCCGGCAGCCGGACGCTGACCGGCGACGCCGCGCTGTCGGGCACGCCCAGCATCACGGTGTTTTCAGACTCCACGATCGCCAGCGTGTTGTCTGGCAGCGGCGGGTTCAGCAAGGCCGGGCCGGGCATGCTGACGCTGTCCGGCGCCAACACCTACCAGGGCAGCACCACGGTGAGCGACGGCACGCTGCGGGTGTCAAACGCCAGCGGCTTGGGGTCCAGCATCGCCGGCACCGTGGTTTTCAGCGGCGCCGCGCTGGAAATCAACGGCGTGAACATCGGCAGCGAGCCGCTGGCTTTGTCGGGCAGCGGTGCCAGCGGCAACGGCGCCTTGGTGGCCACCGGCAACGCCAGCGGCTCGGGGCCGCTGACGCTGATCGGCGATGCCACCATCGGCGGCACCGGATCGCTGACGCTGAGTGGTGTGATCTCCGAAAGCGGCTCGCTGGTGGCGCTGAGCAAAGCCGGCAGCGGCACGCTGACGCTGGCTGGCAGCAACAGCTTCAGCGGCGGCGTGGCGGTGAGCGCCGGCTCGCTGAGCGTAGGCAATTCGCTGGCGCTGGGCCCCGGCCAGGTGGGGCTGGACAACGGCACCACGCTGGACTTGGTCAACGGCAGCAGCCTGGGCAATGCGATCACATTGTTTGGCAATGCCACGCTGGCCAACAGCAGTGGCCTGGGTGGGCTCACCAGCCTGGGCAGCATCGATCTGAGCAGCCACACGCTGACGCTGAACAGCGGCGGCACGGGGCTGACGCTGAATGGTCACATCGCCGGCAGCGGCACCTTGGTGATGAGCGGCGGCAGCGTCACGCTGGGCGGCGCCAACGCCTATACCGGCAGCACGCTGATCAACGCCGGCAGCCTGGTGGTGGACAACGCCTCGGCCCTGGGCACGGCAGCCGGCGGCACGGTGGTGGCCAGCGGCGCGACGCTGGAGATCAACAACGTCAACATCGGCAGCGAGGCCCTCAGTCTGGCCGGCACCGGGGTGTTGGCGGCCGGTGCGCTGGTGGGCACCGGGGCCGGGGCAGTGGTGGGTGGGCCCATCACGCTGACCGCCAACACCAGCATCGGCGGAACTGGCAGCCTGCTGGTCGGCGGCGCGGTGGGCGGGGCATTCGGCTTCAGGAAAGTGGGCGCCGGCACGCTCACGCTCAGTGGTGTCGGCGCCAACACCGGCACCAATGAAGTGGCCGCTGGCACGCTGGTGCTGGGCGCGGCCGATCGGCTGGCCAATGCCAGCTCGCTGGTGGTCAGCGGCGGCAACTTCAACCTGGGTGGTTTTGCCGAGACCGTGGCCAGTGTGCAATTGACCGGTGGCGGCAGCATCAGCGATGGCTTCTTGACCAGCGCCAGCGCGTTTGACCTGCGCGCCGGCACCGTCAGCGCGGTTTTGGCAGGCGCGGTGGGGCTGAACAAAACCACCGCCGGCACGGTCACCCTGAGTGGCGCCAACGCCTACACCGGCGCCACCACCATCAGCGGCGGCAGCTTGGCGCTGGGCGCGGACAACGTGATTGCCGACGCCAGTGCGTTGACGGTCAACGGCGCCACGCTGGACATCGGCAGCCGCCGCGATTCCGTGGCGTCGGTCACGCTGCTGGGCAATGGCAGCATTGTTGGCAGCTCCGGGGTGCTGAGCAGCGGCACCGCGTTTGACCTGCGCAACGGCACGGTCAGCGCGATCCTGGGTGGCACGGCCGGCATCAACAAGACCACCGCCGGCACGGTGACGCTGAGCGGTGCCAACACGGTCACCGGCACCACCACGGTGGCCGCCGGCACGCTGGCGCTGGCCGTTGGCAGCGCGCTGAGTGCCAGCGATGGCGTCACAGTGGCCAGCGGCGCCACGCTCAGCCTGGGCAGCGACATCACCGTGGCCAGCCTGGTGCTGGCCGGCACGCTGAGCGGCAGCAGCACGCTCACCGCGGCCACCTATGCGCTGGCCGGCGGCACGGCCAATGCCAACCTGGGCCCGGGCATCCTGTTGAGCACCGGCAGCAGTGCGCTAAACGGCACATCGGCGGCGGCCAGCGTGGGCGTGGACAGCGGCACGCTAAGCTTGGGCAGTGCCGACCGCCTGGCCGACACCGCCGCCGTGTCGGTGGCAGCGGGCGCCACGCTGCAGCTCAATGGCAACGACACCATCGGCAGCCTGAACCTGCTGGGCCAGGTCACCGGCGTCGGCTTGCTCAACGTCGGCAGCTTCACACTCACCGGCGGTACCTACAACGCCGACATCAGCGCCAGTTTGTTGATCAACACGGGAATAAGCCTGCTCAACGGATTGGCCAATGCCAGCGTGTTGCAAGTGCCCAGCGGCACGCTGACTTTTGGCGCCGCCGGCCGCATGAGCAACAACCCGGCGGTGACGGTGGACGCCGGCGCCACGCTGGCCCTGGGTGGCAACGAGGCCTTTGGCAGCCTGGCCGGTGCCGGCCAGGTGAATCTTGGCAGCGCCACGCTGAGCACCGGCAGCGCCAATACCAGCACCACGTTTTCGGGCCTGATCAGCGGCAGCGGCAGCTTGCAAAAAGTGGGCAGCGGCAGCTTCACGCTCAGCGCGGCCAACAACTATGGCGGCGGCACCACGGTGCAGGGCGGCACGCTGGCGGCGCAGGGGGCCGCAGCCGGCCTGGGGTCCGGCGCGGTGACGCTGGCCAGCGGCGCGGTGCTGGACCTGGTGGGCGGCACCAGCCTGGCCAATGCCGTGATCGCCCAAGGCGGATCGCTGGCCAACAGCGCCGGCAGCGGCAGCCTGACTGGCGCGCTGACGCTGCAGGCCGACACCGCCATATCGAGCAACGGCACCGGCCTGCTGCTAGCCGGTGTGATCGACGACGGCCCGGCCACCTTTGGCATCACCAAATCCGGCAGCAGCAATGTCACGCTGACCGCCAACAACCTGTACGGCGGCATCACGACGATCAGTGCCGGCACACTGGCCATCGGCAACGGCGGAACCAGCGGCACCCTGGGCAGCGGCACAGTGGTGGACAACGGCACGCTGCTTTTCAAGCGCAGCGATGCGATCGCGGTGGCCAACAACATCAGCGGCAGCGGCAATGTGCTGCTGGCCGGCGGCGGCGCGGTGTCACTCACCGGCAACAACAGCTACACCGGTGGCACCTCGG
>JANOBL010000829.1:0-1694 GCA_031411635.1 Betaproteobacteria bacterium | reverse complement strand
GTGTGAGTGAACAGACGCCCACGCTGGATGGCCGGCCGGCACAAACCATTGCTGCTGATCTGGCGGCGGCAGGGTCGGACGCGGGGGTGGACCTGACCGGCGCGCTGCGACTGAAGAGCAATTCGGAAGCCTGCTTCATGGGCATTACGAAAGTAGGGCCCTTTGACGTTACTGCGGCGCTGGCTCGTGAATGGTTGACAAAACCAAATCCAAACGGCCTGAGCAACAGCCGGGTGTTGCGGCCAAGTTGGAACGGTATGGATGTCACGCGGCGGCAGCGCGACGTGTGGATCATTGATTTCGGTATCGATCGGACCGAGCCGGATGCAATGCTTTACGAATCACCCTTTGGATACGCCCTCGCGACGATCAAGCCGTTTCGGCAGTTGAACAACCCCCCCCCCGCGCCGCATACCGTGATCTGTGGTGGCGGCATGGCGAAGCGCGGCCCGGACTGCGACGCCAAATCAGAAACGTCGTGCGTTTCATCGCCACGCCTGAAGTCGCCAAGCACCGGTTATTCGTTTGGTGCGCGCCGTCAGTATTGCCGGACAAAAATCTTCAATGCACACCTCGCGCGGACGATGCCACTTTCGGCATCCTGCACAGCCGTTTCCACGAGCTGTGGTCGCTACGCCTGGGCACGTCACTCGAAGACCGCCCCCGCTACACCCCCACCACCTGCTTCGAAACCTTCCCTTTCCCCGCTGGCCTCACGCCCGCCGACACCGCTCACCAGCGCATCGAAGCCCTGCCCACCGGCGCGCTGATCCCCGCCGATCTACTGCCCGAAACCCGCGCGCTGGCAATCCCCATCGCCCAGGCCGCCAAGCGCCTGACCGATCTGCGCGAGGCCTGGCTCAACCCGCCCGAATGGTGTGAACGCATTCCCGAGGTCACCCCACTGGGCCTGGACCACTCGCCCTACCCGGACCGCATCGTCGCCCGCCCCGGCCATGAAAAGGCCCTGGCCCAGCGCACCTTGACCCAGCTCTACAACCAGCGCCCGGCCTGGTTGGCCCAAGCCCATGCGGCGCTGGACGCGGCAGTGGCCGCCGCCTACGGCTGGGCCGAGAACCCCGGCGATCTGGCCGACGACGAGATCTTGCGCCGGCTGCTGGCGCTAAACCGACTGCGCACGTCAGGTTGATCCATATCGGTGCCGGCCGCCAGCCTGTGTCAACGAGACACGCTGGCCTGCCCGGCAAACATCAACGACTCCTCGGCCAGCAAGCTCACCGTGCTGCCGGCTTCAACCACCCTCGCCGCAACCAGGCTGGCCACCAGGGTTTGCGGCAATGCCACCTGCAGTTGCTGCGCGGCGGCGGCGTCGTCCACCCAGAATTCGTCCACGCCGTCGATCGCTGGGTCTTCGCCCGGGCGGGTCAACGGGGTGTTTTGAACATGGCGTCGCATCAACAGCGATGGCGCTGACCTGGCCCACTGCGCAGTGGCGCTGAGCCAGGCGTCGGCAAACCGGTCCGGGCTGCAGCCGGCGGCCCGCTTGTAGAGCAAAAACAGCTTGAAGCATGCCGCAGCGTCGGGCGTTTCACGGGCCACCCGCTCACGCACCGCAAACTTCAGCACCGTGGCCTGGTCGACAAAGTTGTCTTCGTCGGGCTTCAAGTGCGTCAGGTAAAAGTCCTGCTGCAGCGAGCCTGCGGCCTGCGCCATGTCCTGGAACCAGATCTGGG
>JANOBL010000828.1:0-5405 GCA_031411635.1 Betaproteobacteria bacterium | reverse complement strand
AGGCCAGCTTGGCCGACATCGGCAACATGTACATCAGCCAGGTGCCGGGCGCCAACAGGCCGCCGGTCCAGCGCGAGGGGCGGCGCACAGCGGCGGCGGCGGGTGGGTGGATGGCGCGCATGGGGGCGGGTTTCAGGCTTGGATGGGCGCTGCGCTGCGGCTGGCCGGCAGGCTGTGTGGCGGGCCGGATTGCAGGCCGGATTGCAGGTCGGCCGGCAGGATTTGCACGCTGCAGTGGTCCACCGCCAATGCAAACACCTGAGCGATCGTTGCCGCGCTGCATTCGGTTTGCAGCCGCAGCTCGATGGCCAGGTGGCAGTCCTCGGCGTCCAGGGCCTGCAGCGCCGGCAACGGATCGATCACGGTGCGGCGGGCCGATACCGTGCCCACGCTGCCCAGGCGCTGCAGCAAGGCCAGTGGATCGACGCCGTTGCGCAGGCAGTCATGGCCAAAGCGCAGCAGCAAGTGCCAACAGCAGGCCGGTTGGCCGGGCTGGCTGGCCAGGGCTTGGGCGGCATGCTCAAACTGCTGTTGCAACAGCAGGGCTTGGTCCAGCCAACCGGCCTGGGCAGCAGCCTGGAGCTGGGTTTGGTCATCGCGGTGCATGGGGTTCCCTTTTTTTAGCGTCCGGACCGGCCGGCAACAGCAACTCGGCCAGGCCAAAAGCGGCCAGCGCATCGCGCACCGCCGGGCTGGCTGCCACCACGTGCAGCGCCCGGCCTTGGCGCCACAGGCTGGCCCAGGCGACCAGCAGCAACTGCACGCCGCTGCTGTCGCAATCGCTGACGCCGCCCAGGTCCAGCCACAGGTCGGTGGGTGCCAGCGCCAGCGCCTGCAGCAGTTGCTCACGCACCGCCTTGGCCTGGGCGATCGTCAACTCGGGCCCGATGTGGCAAGGTTTGCCGGCCGTCACCGTGGCCGTGACCAGGGCCGGCACAGGCCCGCCGATCGGGGCGGTGGGCATGGCGGCAAGGCTTGGGCGCATGGTGTGGGCGGGTGTCGGGCGCGGTGATGCTCAGAACAACTCGATCTCGCTGCCCCGGCTGACATGCACATTGCCGTGGTGCTGCGCGCGCTGCTCTTCGGTCATGTAGCGGGCCTGAAGCTGCGCCAGCCAGTCGGCCGCGTCGCTCTGGCTGGCATAGGGGTTGGCCGCCACCCAGCGCGCAAAGTGCTGCATGTCTGCCGCGACGATGCCCAGCGTCTGGCTGATGCGGTCGCCAAACTGCAGGTGCACAAACAGCGCGTTGACCTGGGCAAACAAGGTCTGGCAGGCGGTTTTGATGTCGCCCGAGGCATGCAGCGCGCCGTCCATCGCACCCAGCAGCGCGGCCAGCGCCTCGCGGGCCCGCAAGTCCAGCTCCAGCGTCAACTCCTCGGGTGTGGTGTCGTCGATCTCGCCGCGCAGGCGCTGGCGGGTCAGCGTGTGGTCCAGCCGCTGCACCAGGCGCTCGATCTGCTCGCCCACCTCGGCCATGCGGGCTGCCAGTGCACGGGTCTCGTGGGCGATGGCCAGCGCGCCGCTGGTGCCGCCCTGGCTGCCACCAGCACCGCTGCCCACGCCGCCGCGCTGGGCTTCGATCGTGGCATTGAAGGCCACCAGCCGCGTGTGTTTGCCGATCTCGCGCGCCACGCGGCCGATCTGGCGCAGTTCTTCCAGCGCGTCGGCGCAGTTCACCAGTTCGGCCACCGCCGCATCGCGCTGCGCAAAGGCGCGCTGGCTGGGTGCCAGCAACGCGGCCAGTGCGGCCGCCTGGCTGCCCAGCGCCGCATCGATCGCCCCGGCGTCCACGCTGGGGCTGAAGTTGTCCAGGTTCTTGCCCAGCGATGTCAGCGCCGCAGCGATCAGGCCAAAGCTCTGCAGAAGCTGTCCCAGGCCATCGGCGGTGGTCTGGTGGGTCAGCGCCAGTTGCTGGCCCCACACCGGCACCACCTGGCCCACCATCACCTCGGCGCCCACCCGGCCACCGCTGAGGGCGGGCGCGTCGGCGGCGTCTGGGGCGGGATGGCTGGCGGCTGGCGCGGCGGTGCGCAGCAAGCCGGGCAGCAAACGTGGCAACAGCAGCGCAGCGGCCAGCGCGCCGGCCAGGCCGGCCGGCCCACCGACCCAGCCCAGGCCCAGACAGGCCAGCGCGGCCAGCGCCGCAGTGGCCCGGCGGGCGGTTGGCGATGCGCCTGGCGCGCTGGGGGCGCAGTGCTGGGCGGAGATCGAAAGTAGCGGTGCGGTCATCGTGTCTCGCGGCTTTGGAGTGGCGGGCAACCGGGCTGTTGCAGCGGGTGATCCAAGCCCGCCTGTCCCGGTTATCGGCCCCCGTCGGCAACGCTTGAGAAAAGCGGCCGCGCTGGCCTGGCAGGCCGGCCTGCTCAAGCCGCAACGCAGGCTGCCGATACCGTGGGCAAGACGGCGCGACCAGGGCAATCGCTTGAGGTCGCGTCAAGTGCTTCAGCCTCGCCGCAAGCGGTGTGGCCGATCCAACCAAGGGTCCAATCGATGTTGTCAACTGGTTCGCCGGCCGCGCTGCCCAACCGCGCAGCGGCCTTGTCGTGGTGGAACAGCGCCCGCGAGTTTTTTGCCTACCACGGCATCTGGGCGTTTGGTGTGCGGGCGATGCGGCTGTGGTCGTTGCGCGCCAAGATGGTGTTGCTGGTCACGGTGATGGCCTTGCCGCTGCTGCCGCTGATGCTGCAGCGCATTGTTGAAAACAATGCCACGGCGGCAGAGAGCGCACGCCGCGTGGCGGGCTTGCGCGTGGCCGATGTGGCGTACGGGCTGGCGCGCCGGCTGGACCTGCAGCGCCAGGCGATCGAGACCGGCCAGCCGGTGCTCACCGACGGCCAGCCCCAGGCGCTGCAGGCCTTGCGGGCCGAGGTGGCCAGCGCCGCGCAGCACGGCCTGGTGCTGGACGGGGTGATGCACAGCCAGTTGCCGATGCTGGAGCGGGCGGTGGACGGCGGTGCCCAGTCGGCGCCAGTGCGGCTGGCGGCCTTGAAGGCAGCGCGCAGCGCGCTGGTGGCAATCCGCCATGCGGCGGTGGTGGATTCCCACCTGCTGCTGACCGGCGATCCGCTGCTGGCCGCCAGTGCCAGCCTGGCGGCCGAGCGGCTGCCAGCGCTGCACCGCGAGCTGGCGGTGCTGCGCGGCACGGCCACCCGCCAGGCCGTGCTGCTGGACAAGGAGCCGCAGGCCAAGGCGGAGTTGCATGCACTCACCGTCTTGATGGCCGGCAGCACCGACAGCGCCGACCGCCTGCTGCTGCAGGCCGAAGAGTTGTTGGGCCTGGCAGCAGGCCAGCCGGTGCAAACCGCGGCGGCCAAACCTGCGGACGGCGCCAGCCCGCTGCCGCTGGCGCGCCAGTGGCTGGGCCGGGTGCGCAGCACGCTGCTGGTGGCCGAGCCGGTGGTGGACTGCGCTGCGCTGCTGCGCGAGCTGGCGTTGGCCATCACCCAGCTTGGACAGGTGCAGCGCGCGATGCAGCAGCAGGCCGAGGCGCAGTTGCTGGCGCAGCAAACCCGGGCCGAGGCACAGCGCCGCTGGCTGTACTGCATGCTGGTGGCCACTTTGTTGCTGGCGGCCTACCTGGTTTACAGCTTTTTCCTGGTGATGCGGGGCGGGCTGGATACGCTCAACAAGCAGATGAACCGCATGGCGCTGGGCGACCTGAGCGCGCGGCCGATGCCGCGGGGCGGTGACGAGGTGGCCGACACGATGCGGGCGATGACGGTGTCGCTGGCCCGCTTGAGCGATTTGCTGGCGTCGGCGCGCCAGGGCGTGGGCGCAATCACCCAGGCCGCGCAGCAGATTGCCGAGGGCAACGCCGATTTGTCAGCGCGCAGCCGCCACACCGGCGCCGGTCTGGACAAGCTGGTGGGCGGTGTCACCCGCTACACCGAGCAGTTGCAGGCCTGCACCCGGATGGTGGAATCGGTGGTGACCACGGTAACCGCGTTGCGGCTGGCGTCGGTGCGCAACCGCAAGCAGATGCAGCGCCTGCAAGACCGCATGGGCAGCCTGCGTGGCAAAAGCCGCGAGATCGGCGAGATCGTCAGCCTGATCGACACCATCGCGTTCCGCACCAACATCCTGGCGCTGAATGCATCGGTCGAGGCCAGCAAGGCGGGTGAGGCCGGGCGTGGTTTTGCGGTGGTGGCGCAAGAGGTGCGTGCGCTGGCGGTGCGCAGCGCCGAGTCGGCCCGCCGCATCGGCAGCATCGTCTCCAGCTCCACCTTGGAGATCGAGCAAAGTGGCGCCTTGGCCGACGAGACCGGCCAGGCTATCCAGGCCGCCGATGGCCAGGTGGATGCGATCCACGGCGCGATGTCCAGCGTGGTGGCACTGACCCAGCAAGGCGACCGCGAATCGGCGTTGCTGCTGGCCGACATCAAGCAATTGCACCAGGGCAGTGCGCGCAACCTGGCGCTGGTGGAACAGCTTGCTGCGGCCTCGCACGCACTGCGCGGTCAGGGCGAGCGGCTGTCGCAGAAGGTGGGGCTGTTCAAGTTGTCCTGACGCTGGGCCGCGTCAACACTCGACGATATTGACCGCCAGACCGCCACGTGCGGTCTCCTTGTACTTGGTCAGCATGTCGGCGCCGGTCTCGCGCATGGTCTTGATCACCTGGTCCAGGCTCACATGGTGGCTGCCGTCGCCGCGCAAGGCCATGCGCGCGGCGTTGATGGCCTTGACCGACGCGATCGCGTTGCGCTCGATGCAGGGGATTTGCACCAGGCCGCCCACCGGATCGCAGGTCAGGCCCAGGTGGTGTTCCATGCCGATCTCGGCGGCGTTTTCCACCTGCGTTATGCTGCCCCCCAGCACCGCGCACAGCGCACCAGCGGCCATGCTGCAGGCCACGCCCACCTCGCCCTGGCAGCCCACCTCGGCACCGCTGATGCTGGCGTTTTCTTTGTACAGCAGGCCGATTGCGGCGGCGGTGAGCAAAAAGTCGATCACCCCGGTATCGCTGGCGCCGGGGATGAAGCGCCGGTAGTAGTGCAGCACCGCCGGCACGATGCCGGCCGCGCCGTTGGTGGGCGCTGTCACCACCCGGCCGCCGGCGGCGTTTTCTTCGTTCACCGCCAGCGCATACAGGTTGACCCAGTCCAGCACCTGCAGCGGGTCGCGCAGCGCGGCCTCGGGGTTGGCGCACAGCGCGCGGTACAGCGGTGCGGCGCGGCGCTTGACCTTGAAGCCGCCCGGCAGCACCCCATCGCTGCGGCAGCCGCGCTGCACGCAGTCCTGCATCACCTGCCAGATGGTCAGCAGGCCGGCGTCGATCTCGGCATCGCCGCGCCAATGCTGCTCATTGCGGCGCATCAGCGCGGCGATGCTGATGCGGTATTGGCGGCACAGCGCCAGCAACTCGGCCCCGCTGTGGAAGGGATAGGGCAGGGCGGTGGTGTCGGGC
>JANOBL010000827.1:0-1516 GCA_031411635.1 Betaproteobacteria bacterium | reverse complement strand
AGACGGTGATCCCGGCGTCGGCATGGGGGTGTACGCCGCCGCGCTGTGGCTGATGGGCCGCGCCGATGCATTGCCGGGGCTGGCCGATCCGGCGCTGGACCGGGGTGCGCTGGCGTTGGATCTGCGCAGCGCGCAACAGCGCTTGAGCCGCAGCGCCAAAGCCCAGCCATGAGCGGCCACCCGGTCAGCGACGAATTGGCCTTGTGGTGGCTGGCCGATCCGGCGCGGCCGCGCCCGGTGGGCACGCTGCGCTTGGTGCGCCGCAGTGGGCGCCAGCCGGGTGGTGTGTCGATGACTTACGCGCTGTCCTGGTTGGCCTCGGGCCAGGCGCTGAGCGAAGACCTGCCACTGCAGGCCGGCGAGTTTTTGCCGGCCGAGCCCGATGCAGCGGCCGGCGCAGTGGACGATGCCCGGCCCGACCGCTGGGGCGAGCGGGTGATCCGGCTGCTGGACCGGCCCGACCGGCTGTCCACGCTGGACCACCTGTACTTTGCCGGCGACGACCGCTTTGGCGCGCTGGGCGTCTCGGCATCGGCCAACGATTACCAACCACGCCAGCACGGCCCGTTGCCGGTGCTGGACGACTTGCCCACGATGCACCGTCTGATCCGGCAAGTGGAGGCCGGTAAGCCGGTGGACGAGTTGCTGCGCCGGCTGGTGGCGCCCGGCGCCACGCTGGGCGGCGCCCGGCCCAAAGCCTTGATCACGCTGGACGGCGAGCCTTGGCTTTTGAAGTTTGGCGATGCCGGTGATGTGCTGGACAGCCCGCTGGTAGAGCACGCCACGATGCGCTTGGCCGCCCGCGCCGGCATAGCCGTCTGCCCCACCCGGCCGTTGCGACTGCAGCATGATCATGCGGTGGCGGTGCGCCGCTTTGACCGTGCCGGCGCGCTGCGGCAACACGCGCTGTCGGCCCATGTGGCGCTGCGTGCGGCTGGTGAGGGCTATGGCTATCTCGAGCTGGCCTTGCTGCTGCGCCGCCGCGCCGACGCCGATGCCTTTGTGGCCCAGGGTGAACAGGTGTTCCGCCGCATGGTCTTCAACATCCTGATCGACAACACCGACGATCACGAAAAAAACCATGCCCTGCTGGTCGACGACAGGCAGCGTTACCGGTTGTCACCGGCTTACGACCTGCTGCCCTCGGGCCAGGCACTGGGCTACCAGCAGATGCGGGTGGGGCGCGACGGCGCTGATGCCACGCTGGTCAATGCGGTGTCGGAACACCGTGCTTTTGCGCTGAGCGCTGCGCGCGCCCAGGCGGTGTGCGCTGAGGTGGCGCGGGTGGTGCAAGGCTGGCGCACGCATTTTGCGGCGCTGGGTGTTTGTGAACGTGATCTGGCCTTGCTCAGCGAGCAGATCGACCGGCCGTTTTTGCGCGATCAGCGTGATCAACCGGCTTGACGCTGGCCCCTACAGCAAGCCCCGCTGCGCCAGATTGCGCATCAACGCGGTCACCCCAAAAGTCCACGGTGTGATCTGGTCGCAGTGATTGACCCGGTTCACCAGCGTGCCC
>JANOBL010000826.1:0-2888 GCA_031411635.1 Betaproteobacteria bacterium | reverse complement strand
GCCCACCTCGTCCACCAAGATGCGGTAAGCCCGCTGGCAGATCTGGGTCTTGCGCTGGTAGGTGTCGGCCTGGCCGGTTTCGTCAAACGCCATCACCACGGTGGCCGCGCCATAACGCCGCAGCAGCGTGGCCTGGCGCTTGAACTCGGCTTCGCCTTCTTTCAACGAAATCGAGTTGACGATGCCCTTGCCCTGGATGCATTTCAGGCCGGTCTCGATCACGCTCCATTTGCTGCTATCGATCATGATCGGCACGCGGGCGATCTCGGGCTCGCCGGCAATCAGCTTCAAGAACCGGTCCATCGCGGCGGCGCTGTCCAGCATCGCCTCGTCCATGTTGATGTCGATCACCTGGGCGCCGTTTTCCACCTGCTGGCGCGCGACGCTGAGCGCGTCCTCGTAGCGGCCTTCCAGGATCATCCGGGCGAAGGCCTTGGAGCCGGTCACATTGGTGCGCTCGCCGATATTGACAAACAGGCTGCGTGCACCGATGGCCACCGGCTCCAGGCCGGCCAGGCGCATGTCGGGCGGGGTGGGGGCAAGAGGGGATGTGGCGTCGGTCATGGTGATCGGCTGGAGTGGCTTGAAGCGGTGGGCCTGGCGCTTCGCCCCGGCTCACCCGGTGCGCCTGCGTGCAAGCGAGGGTGAGCGCCGTTGTCAGGCGCGGCAGCTTGTGCCCGCCACGCCGTCCCGAGCCTGGCAGCGGGCTTTTACTGGCAAAGCCGCCGTCGCAACGCTCCTCGGGAGAACCCGCATTCTATCGGCGGCGGGTGGGTGAACGTGTTGGGCGGCGGCCACCCGTTGGCACGATGCGTGAAGCCTGCCCGGCCCCTACACTGAGATCAAAGTTTTGTTGCAGGAGAACGCCATGGGAAATGCGCTGGCCCACAAAGGCATGACCGCCGCTGAATTTCTGGCCTGGGACGAGCACCAGACCATCCGGCATGAGTTTGTGCGGGGCGAGTTGTTTGCGATGGCGGGTGGTGAGGATTACAACAACACCTTGGCGCTCAACCTGGTGGTCGCGCTGCGGCCGCATCTGCGCGGCACACCTTGCCGCGTCTACGCCAACGACGTGAAACTGCGCGTTGAATTGGCCAACTGCTATTTCTACCCGGACCTGATGGTCACCTGCAGCAGCCTGGACGCCGCCAACCGGCTGATCAAGCGTGAGCCCAAGCTGGTGGTGGAGGTGCTGTCGCCCAGCACCGCTGCCTACGACCGGGGTGGCAAGTTTGCCGATTACCGCATGTTGCCGAGCCTGCAGGAATACATGCTGGTGGACATCGATTCACGCCGCTGTGACGTGTTTCGCAAACAAGCCGACGGCCTGTGGGTGCTGCACCCGTTTGAAGGCGAGCAGACGCTGCACCTGGCCAGTGTGGACCTGGACATCCCGGCCGAGGCGCTTTGGGCGGATATGGAGCCACCGGCTGCGGCCGAGACAGCCGCCTGATCATGCCGCCAGCAACCCCGCAAACAGTGGATCGTTGCGCCCCCGCGGCCGGTACGCCGCCACGCGCCGCGCGATCTCGGCAATGTGCTCGGGTGTGGTGCCGCAGCAGCCACCGACGATGTTGACAAAGCCGGCCTGGGCAAACTCGGCCAGCATGCGGCCGGTCACCTCGGGCGTCTCATCAAAGCCGGTCTCACTCATCGGGTTGGGCAGGCCGGCATTCGGGTAGCAGCTTATGAAGGTATCGCCCGCCACCTTGGCCAGCTCTTCGATGTAAGGCCGCATCACCGCCGCGCCCAGCGCGCAGTTCAGCCCCACCGCCAGCGGCCGCGCATGGCGCACCGAATGCCAGAACGCCGGCACGGTCTGGCCCGACAGAATGCGGCCCGACGCGTCGGTGACGGTGCCGCTGATGATCACCGGCAGCCTCTGACCAGTGGCCTCCATCAACTCGTCGAGCGCGAAGATCGCCGCCTTGGCGTTCAGCGTGTCGAAGATGGTCTCGACCAGAAACAGGTCGCAACCGCCTTCCAGCAGGCCCTCGGCTTGTTCGTAATAGGCGGCGCGCAACTCGTCGAAGCTGGTATTGCGCGCGCCGGGGTCGTTGACATCGGGGCTGATGCTGGCGGTGCGCGGCGTCGGGCCCAGCGCGCCGGCCACAAAGCGCGGGTGCTCAGGCGTGGACACCGCATCGGCCGCCTGGCGCGCCAGCCGGGCCGCGGCCACGTTCAGCTCGCGCGCGATATGGCCCAGGCCGTAGTCTTCTTGGGCGATCGAGGTGGCGCCGAAGGTGTTGGTCTCGATCATGTCGGCGCCGGCCGCCAGGTACTGGGCGTGGATTTCGCGGACCACGTCGGGCTGGGTCAGTTGCAACAGGTCGTTGTTGCCTTTGAGGTCTTTGGGGTGGCTGGCGAATCGCTCACCCCGAAAATCCGCCTCGCTGAGCTTGTAGCGCTGGATCATCGTGCCCATCGCGCCGTCGATGATCACGATGCGCTGGGCCAGCAGCGCGGGCAACTGGGCGCCGCGGGTGTAGGCAACGGCAGGGGCGATTCGACTCATGCCGCCATTGTAGAAGCGGCACCCTCCGCGCTGGCCACTGGCGCCGGTGCGGGTGCCGACACCGCGGCAGGCACCGGCGCGACCAGCCTGCCCACCCGCGCCGCCGGGTCGAAGCGCAGCCATGCCGGCCGGTTGATCTCCAGCGCCCAGCGCATCACCGTGTCGCCCGGCACCGGACGCGAGAACAGATGACCCTGCAGCTTCGGCCACCACCGACAGGCCCAGCGAGCGGGCCAGCCGGATCACCGCCTCGGCGATCGCCACCGCGTCGCTGCAGGTGTCCAGGTCCATCACGAAGCTGCGGTCGATCTTGAACTGGCGCGCGGGCAGGCGCCGCAGGTAGGCCAGGCTGGAGTCACCGGTGCCGAAA
>JANOBL010000825.1:0-2302 GCA_031411635.1 Betaproteobacteria bacterium | reverse complement strand
CGATCACCGAGGCGCTGTTCTGCGTCTTCCAGCGCGACGCGCTGTGGGAGCTGCATCGCCGCAGCCCGGTGATGGGCTTCAACGTCACCTGGCTCACCGCGCACGAAGAGTCGATGGTGGACGACACGCTGTTGTCGGTGGGCCGGCGCAGCGCCGAGGAGCGCATCGCCACGCTGCTGATCCTGTTGTTCAAGCGCGCGGCTGCGCTGCAGGCCGACGCTGGTGCGGCCGGTGTGCCGTTTCCACTGACCCAGCAGCATGTGGCCGACGGCCTGGGCCTGTCGCTGGTGCACACCAACAAGACGCTGCGCAAACTGGAGCGGCGCGGCCTGCACCGCATCGTGGACGGCCGGCTGCACCTGCGCGATGTGAAGGCACTGGCCCGGCTGGCCGATCTGTACGGCGATGGCCGGCCGCCGCAGCGGCCGCTGGTGTAGTCGTCAATTCAAACCCTCAAGCCTGGCGCCGCGCCCGGTACAGCATGTCCAGCGTGATGTGCCGCACCTCCAGCTTGCTTTGCTCGATGTGGGCACGCAGCAGGCGCTGGGCTTCGTCGGCGCGGCGCCGGGTGATGGCGCCCAGGATGCGGCCATGCTCGTCGTAGGTGGCCGCTACCCGGGTGGTCTTGGTGAAATCCAGCCGCCGGATGATGCGGATGCGCTCGGTGATCTCGCGGTGCACCCGGGCCATCTCGCGGTTGCCACTGCCTTGCACCAGGCGCATGTGGAACTGTTCGTCCAGCCGGCCCACCTCGGCGCCATCGGCTTCGCGCTCGGCCTCGGGCACCAGCCACACCGCTGCCAGCGCCTGCAGCGCGGGCCGCTCTTCGGCCTCGGCCAGAAGCTGTGCGGCATGGCATTCGATCAGGGTGCGCAAGTCGTACAGCTCGTCGAAGACGTCGAAATCCAGCGGCGCCACCTGCCAGCCGATCTTGGGCAGCACCTGCAAAAAACCTTCGCGCTCCAGCCGCTGCAAGGCCTGGCGCAACGGCGTGCGGCTGACCGCCAGGCGCTGCGCCAGCTCGCTTTCGCTGCAGCGGTCGCCCGGCATCAGCGCAAAGTCGAAGATCAGTTGCTTGAGCTGGGCGTAGGCCTGGTCGGCCAGCGTGCTGGGCTCGGGTGCGGTCAGGGGCTGCAGAGCGGTGATGCGCAGGGGCTTGGCACGGGGCGGCGACATGGCGGCTGGATGATACGCAGCAAGGGCTCAATCCACCTTGAACGGGATCATGCTGACATGTGCGGCCACGATCTTCCAGCCAGCACGGCCCGGCAACAAACGCACCCAGGTCTGGCTCTGGAAGCCGCGCAGCGCCGTGTCGCTGCGCACAAACTCCACCTGCGCCACCGCCATGTCGGGGCCAAAGCTATGGATGCGCAAATGGTGCAGCGTGCGGCTGAAGCTGGGTGCCGGTGTGGCCGCCCGGTAGGCCACCAGCTCGCTGATGCCCCATTGCCGGTCGGCAATGCCGTAGCGGGTGACCCGGTCGTCGTCCCAGAAATAGGCATTGAGCGCCGCCACGTCGTTGCCCATCAGCGCTTGTTCGTAGGCGTGGAACACCGCCGTGACCTCGGCCACCACCTGCGGATCGTCGATCAGCGCCAGGTTCATCGGGATGCCAGGTAAGCGCGCCAACCACCGAAGGCGCTGATGTCGGATGCGCCCAACAATGCCGCGCCTTCGCAGATGAAACCCTTGACCCAGCTTCCATCGGCCAGTTGCACCGAGCCCAGGCCCAGCGGCGGCGGGATCAACGCCAGGAACGAGCCGAGTGCGGCCTGCGGCATGTCGTAGACCTCGACCTCGATTGCAACACCGGCGTCATCACCATGCGCCACCCGGGCCAGACCGGGTTTGGGCGGCGTGGTATTGGGCAAGGCGTAAAGCCGGTAGTGCGCGCTGGTGGTGGTGCGCTCACGCAGCCTGCAGCCGCGCTCGACCAACTGGCCGTGCAGCGGCATGCCAGCCAGGTGTGCGCCCACCACCGCAACCGCCAGGGTCGGTGCGGCAGCAGGCGCCTTGACCAGCGTGGCATCGGCCGGCCTGGCTTCGCGCAGCGTTTGGCCCAGTGGCAAGGCCCGGGCGGCCTGCCAGCGCTGGCCCAGATCCACCAGTGCTGCATCGCTGCCGCCGGGCGCGATGAAGGTGACGCCAAACGGCAGGCCGCTGCGGCTGAACCCACTGGGCACGGCCAGTGCCGCCTGGCCCAGCAGGTTGACAAAGTTGGTGTAATTGCCCAGCTCGGTATTGCGCAACACCGGCTCCGCCGCCACCGCTGCGCGGGTGGGGCAGGTGGGCGCGGTGG
>JANOBL010000824.1:0-9665 GCA_031411635.1 Betaproteobacteria bacterium | reverse complement strand
GCCTGGCCGGTGTGCTGCCGCTGGCCGATTGGTGGGCCGGTGCCCATCTGCAGGCCGATGGTGGCTGGCCTGCGCTGCGTGGCCGCCGCCTGCTGGCCGCCGCCGGCCTGGCCAGGCCCGAGCCGTTTTTTGCGATGCTGGAAGCGCTGGGCCTGCAAATTGACCGGCTGCCGCTGGCCGACCACCAGCGCTTTGATCCCCTGCCCTGGCCCGCCGGCACGCCCGACGTGATCGTCACCGAAAAAGACGCCGTCAAACTGCCGCTGCCGGGCCCGGCAGGAACCCGGGTCTGGGTGGCGACGCTAGACTTCCAAGCCGATCCCACCTTTGCCCAAGCCTTGCGCACACTGTGCCAATCGCTGCGAACCAACAAACAACCGCCATGAGCCTTGACCACCGCCTGACAGCCCTGCTGGTCTGCCCACTCTGCAAAGGGCCATTGCAGATGGCGCGCGACGGCGCCGGCCAGCCCAGCGAGCTGCAGTGCCCGGCCGACCGGCTGGGCTTTCCGATCCACGACGGCATCCCCGTGATGCTGGAGGCCGAAGCCCGGGCGCTGGAGGCGTTTGCGGCCCCTGCTGCCAGCCCTCTCGGCCCAATCGGCCCGGTCTGACGGCGCTTGCACTGATGCAACGCTTTACCGTGTTGATCCCCGCCCGGCTGGCCAGCAGCCGCCTGCCCGACAAACCGCTGGCCGATCTGGCCGGCCTGCCGATGGTGGTGCGGGTGGCGTTGGCAGCATCGCGCAGCAGCGCCAGCCGGGTGGTGGTGGCGGCCGACGCACCGGCCATCGTCGCGGCATGCCAGGCGCATGGCACCGAGGCGGTGCTGACACGCAGCGACCATCCCAGCGGCAGCGACCGCCTGGCCGAGGCCTGCGAGCTGCTGGGCCTGGACGGTGACGACCTGGTGGTCAATGTGCAGGGCGACGAGCCCTTGATCGCACCGGCAATGATCGACGCCTGTGCCGACTTGCTGCGCCAGCGCCCCGATTGTGTGATGGCCACCGTGGCCCATGCCATAGCCGACGTGGCCGAGTTCAACAACCCGAATGTGGTCAAGGTGGTGCTGGATGCGGCCGGCCGGGCGCTGTACTTTTCGCGTGCACCGATCGCCTGGTGGCGAGATGGTTTTGCCAATGGCATCCATCAGTTGCCAACCAGCCCCGCAGCGCTGCGCCATGTCGGCCTGTACGCCTACCGCGCCGGATTCCTGCGGCGTTTTCCCACGCTGGGCGTGGCGCCGCTGGAGACGCTGGAATCGCTGGAGCAACTGCGGGTGCTATGGCACGGCGAGCGCATCGCGGTGCATGTCAGCGAGCAGCGCCCCGGGCCGGGCGTGGACACACCGGACGACCTGGCCCGCGTGCGGGCCTTGTTCAGCGGCGATTGAAGCCACCGCGCACCACTGCGCCGTGTCAGCTTGGCGCAGGGAGGCGCATGCTATTCTCGAAATCAATGTTGCTGTCGTGCCTTGCGAACTGTCCCGGTGCGCCCCGGCGGCCGGCAGACCCAATGTTCCACACAAGATGACGAGGCACGGATGAGACTGATTCTGTTGGGGGCGCCTGGCGCCGGCAAGGGCACGCAGGCGGCCTACATCTGCCAGAAGTTTGGCATTCCACAAATCTCTACCGGCGACATGCTGCGTGCGGCGGTAAAAGCCGGCACCACGATGGGCCTGGCGGCCAAGCAGGTGATGGACGCCGGTGGCCTGGTCAGCGACGAGATCATCATCGGCCTGGTCAAGGAGCGCATTGCCCAGCCCGATTGCGCCAACGGCTTCTTGTTCGACGGCTTCCCACGCACCATCCCGCAGGCGGATGCGATGAAGGCGGCCGGCGTCAAGCTCGACCTGGTGCTGGAAATCGATGTGCCCGACGCGGCCATCATCGAGCGCATGAGCGGGCGCCGGGTGCACCAGCCGTCTGGCCGCAGCTACCACCTGAAGTTCAACCCACCCAAGATGGCCGGCAAGGACGACCTGACCGGCGAAGACCTGATCCAGCGTGACGACGACAGCGAGGCCACGGTGCGCAAACGCCTGGATGTCTACCAAGCCCAGACCCGGCCGCTGGTGGATTACTACGCCGCCTGGGCTGCCACCGGTGATGCCCAGGCACCGCGCTATGCGCGCATTGCCGGCATCGGCAGCGTGGAAGAAATCATGAATCGTGCGTTGGCGGCGCTGGCGGGCTGAAACCACCCCGCTGAGCACCCACTAAAAAGCCCGGCAGTGCCGGGCAGAAGTATCAAAAAAGCCCGGCAGAGCCGGGCAAAAGTATCAAAAAAAAGCCCGGCAGAGCCGGGCTTTTGATTGCAGCGGTGCTGGACCGCTGGCTTGTCAATTACTTGGAGGCGGCGGCCTTGGCAGCCTTGGCCTTCTTGCCGGCCTTGGCCTTCTTGGCGGCCTTCTTGGTGGCCATCACCGGGGTGGCGGCGGTGGCGGTGGCAACAGCGGGGGCAGCCGGGGCAGCAGCGGTCTGGGCAATGGCGCCCAGGCTGAAGGTGGCGGCGATCAGGGCAGCGATGAGTTTGGTCATGGTTTTGTCGTCCTAAAGGTGCGAGGAGCGAAATGCTCGCCGTTTCAACGCGGCGCGAAGGCGGTCGGTTGACAGCGACGCGCAAGCCAAGGTGATCGCCCGGCCATCAGATGAATTCGCCCTCACGCAGCCATTTGGTGGCCACCCACTTTTCACCGGTTATCACCGGCGCACCACCGTGCAGGCTGCGGGTGGCGGCGTGCGGCCGGTCGTAGCTGAAAAAAACCGCATTGCCTTTGATCGGCGCCACTTCCAGCGCCACATCCGGAAACGTGGTGCCACCCCCTCGCTCGGGGGTGTTCAGGTAGATCACCAAGGTGGCCAGGCGCTGGCCACCACGCGCCAGCACCGCCGCCATGCCGGGCTGGGCCGGATCGAAATAATCGTGGTGTGGTTTGTATTCGGCGCCAGGCTGGTAGTGCAGCACTTGCAGGCCTTCGCCGTTTTCCACCGGCCAGTTCAATAGCGCACCGATGCGGGCCTCGATGCGCTGGCACAACGGGGATTCTCCGCGGCCAAAAAACATGCCCTCGCTGGTGCGCGACGGGTTGACCTCGTTGCCGCCGGTCTCGTTGATCACGGTTTCCGAGCGTGCCAGGCGCGGCGCAGCGGCCGCCACCAGCGCATCGCACTCTGCCTCCGACAGCAGGCCGCCAAACACCACCAGGCGCGGTTGCTGCAGCACTGCCAGCACGCTGACATAGGCATCGCCGGCCCACAGCCGGCTGGGCGAGCCGGCCAGCGCCGGGCCGGGCAGCCGAACCGCCGCCGGCAGCGCCGCTGCCTGGGCTTGGGCTGCCAGACAGGGCTTCAGCAAGGTTTCGATCGCCGCTTGCGCCACGGCTTCTTGCCAGCCGCTGGCGCGCATCGAGGCCAGTACGTCGTCCGGTCGGCAACCGGCGCGCGCCTGCTCGAGCATCCAATCGGTCAATTCGGGTGTGAGCACCTGGGTGGTCATACCAACATTTTGGCGGAAATTGCCCCCAAGGCCGCCGCCATGCGGCGTCCGTCCCCCCGAGGGGGAGCAAGTCAACTTGGGGCTGAGCCGGACATAAACCGTCCTGAGGACGGTTTTTGCCTGGCGAAGGCCGCAGGCCTCTGGCTTGGGGCGGCCCGGCGTTGACTTGAGTCCGGCCTCAATCCAGGCTGCGGCGGCGAAACACCAGCTGGTCGGGCGCGGAAGCGCTGGCGTCAAAGGCATAACCCTCGGCATCAAAGCGCTGCAGCCGCTTTGCCGTCGTCACCCGGTGCTGTATGGCCCAGCGCGCCATCAGGCCACGGGCACGTTTGGCAAAAAAGCTGATGACCTTGTAGCGATCAGTCTTCCATTCCTCAAACACACACTCGACCACCCTGGCCTGCAGCGCACGGCGCGCCACGGCACGGAAATACTCTTGCGACGCCAGGTTGATCACCACCGGCTTGGCCTGGTCGGCCTGGCGCTGGTTCAGGTACTGCGCCAGTGCATCGCCCCAGTAGCTGTACAGATCGGGGCCCCGGGCATGGGCCAGCCGGGTGCCCATCTCCAGCCGGTAGGGCTGCAGGCGGTCGAGCGGGCGCAGCACGCCGTACAGGCCGGACAGGATCACCAGGTGTTGCTGGGCCCAATCGAGCTGGCTGGGTTTGAGCGTGTGTGCGTCCAGCCCGCCATAAACATCGCCGTCAAACGCCAGCGCGGCCGGGCGGCTGTTGGCGGGGGTGCTGACTGGCGACCAGGCGGCGTAGCGGCCCACGTTGAGCGTGGCCAGATCGTCGGACAAATCCATCAGGCCGGCCACTTGGGGTGGTGTCAGCGGTGCAAGTTGCCGGATCAACTCGGCCGCGCGCGGCACCAACAAGGGCTCGGTGGCGCGGGCCAACACGGCTTTGGACAGCGGCGTGTGGTAATCCAGGGACTTGGCGGGTGACAGCAGGAAGAGCATGCGCGGCAGTGTAAGCAGCGGCTGGTGGCTGGAAAAAGCTCAATGGAAGTTGCGGCTCTTGCTGACCAGGCCTTGCAACAGCGCGGAATGATCAACCAGCTTGTGCGCAACCAAGTGGCGCACCGCATGCGCATCGTCGCCCTGGCGCTGCCACACGCCGTATACCGTCAGCAAGGTGGCGGCCAGCAGCGGCTGGCGCTGCGCGGCGGCCACGCTGGGCCAGACGATCACGTTGACCGCGCCGGTATCGTCTTCCAAGGTGACAAACACCACGCCTTTGGCGGTTTCGGGCCGCTGACGGTGCGTGACCAGGCCCGATGCACGCGCCAATTGGCCATGCCGGCACAAGGCCAGCACCGCCGCCGGCTGCACCTTGAACGCCGCCAGTTGAGGCCGCAGCAGCGCCAGCGGATGGGCGGCCAGCGACAGACCGGTGCTGCGGTAATCGGCCAGCACCACCAGGCCGGGCGCGGGCGCGTCCAGCGTGGCCGGCAGCTCTTGCGTGCGGGTGGCTTGCAGCAGCGGCGTGGCACGGGTGTCCACCCCACGCACCGCCCAGGCGGCCTGGTGGCGGTGGCCCACCAGCGGCGCCAATGCATCGCCCTGGGCCAGTAGCTGCAAGGCATGGGCATCCAGCCCGGCGCGGCGGGCCAGGTCTTCGATGCTGGTGAAGGCGGGGGCGCCGGGCTGCGCAGCCTGGCGCGCCTCCACCAGGCGCTGCGCCGCATCGGCGCTGAAGCCGATCAAGCGGTTAAAGCCCAGGCGCACCGGGTGTAGGCCGGACGCATCCACGCTGCCTTCGAGAACACAGTGGCTTCGGCCGGCGCCTGCGGCGCCTTCACGTCGCTGCGCGACATGAGCCTGCGCCGAAGCGTCCTCCAGGACGCTTTCCCACTGGCTGCGCAGCACATCCACCGGCAGCACGGTCACGCCATGCTCACGGGCATCGCGCACCAATTGCGCCGGCGCGTAAAAACCCATCGGCTGGCTGTTGAGCAAGGCCGCCAGAAACGCATCCGGGTGGTGGCATTTGAGCCAGGCACTGACATACACCAGCAGCGCAAAACTGGCGGCATGGCTTTCAGGAAAACCGTATTCCCCAAAACCCTGGATCTGCTTGAAGATGCGCTCGGCAAACTCGGGCTCATACCCTTTGGCCACCATGCGGCCCACCAGCCGCTCGTGAAACGGGCCCAGGCCGCCCTTGCGCTTCCAGGCCGCCATCGCGCGGCGCAGGCTGTCGGCCTCGCCAGGGGTGAAATCAGCGGCCAGCATGGCGAGTTGCATCACCTGCTCCTGGAAGATCGGCACGCCCAAGGTGCGGCCCAGCGCTTGTTCAACCTCGGGCTTGGGGTAGTCCACCGCCTCTTCGCCCGAGCGGCGGCGCAGGTAGGGATGCACCATGCCACCCTGGATCGGGCCGGGCCGTACGATGGCCACCTCGATCACCAGATCGTAATAACAGCGTGGCTGCAAGCGCGGCAACATGCTCATCTGGGCCCGGCTCTCGACCTGGAAAGTGCCGATGCTGTCGCCCCGGCACAGCATCTGGTAAACCGGCGCATCCCCGGCCGGCACGCTTTGCATGTCGAAGCCCGGTTGCCCCAGTTTGTTGCCCACCATCGCCAGCGCGCGCCGGATGGCGCTGAGCATGCCCAGCGCCAGGATGTCCACCTTGATCAGGCCCAGCGCATCCAGGTCGTCCTTGTCCCACTGCACCACGGTGCGGTCGTCCATTGCGGCGTTTTCAACCGGCACCAGGCGTGAGATGTCATCGCGTGCGATGACAAAACCGCCCGGGTGCTGACTGAGGTGACGCGGAAAGCCGATCAACTGCTGGGTGAGCGCCACCCACTGGCGGCAGACCAGCGAATCCGGGTCCAGGCCTTGTTCGCGCAGGCGCTCGGGCGCGATGGTCTTGCCGTCAAACCAGTGCTGGCCCTTGGACACGGCGTTGATGCGGTCCAGATCGATGCCCAGCGCGCGGCCCACGTCGCGCAGCGCGCTGCGCGGCCGGTAGCTGATCACCACGCCGGTGAGCGCGGCGCGGTGGCGGCCGTATTTGCGGTACAGGTACTGGATCACCTCCTCGCGGCGCTGGTGCTCAAAATCGATGTCGATGTCGGGCGGCTCGTTGCGCTCGGCGCTGATGAAGCGCTCAAACAGCATGTGCACGCCCGGGGCCTGCGGATTCAACTCGGTCACACCCAGGCAGAAGCAGACCACCGAGTTGGCCGCACTGCCCCGGCCCTGGCACAGGATGCCCTGGGCCCGGGCCCACTGCACGATGTCGGCCACGGTGAGGAAATAGGCGTCGAAGCCGAGCTGGGCGATCAGGGCCAGCTCACGCTCGATCGCGGTGCGCGCCAGATCGGGCACACCGGCCGGGTAGCGGCGGGCCAGGCCTTGCTCGGTGAGCTGGCGCAGCCAGCTTGTGGGCGAGTGGCCGGCCGGCACGATCTCCTCGGGGTACTCGTAGCGCAGCTCGCTGAGCGAAAAACTGCAACTGGCGGCGATCGTCAGCGTGTTGGCCAGCCACTGGGGTGCGTACAGCGCGGCCAAACGTGCCCGCGAGCGCAAGTAGGCCTCGGCATTGGCGGCCAGCGCAAAACCGCACTCAGAAACCGGCTGCTTCAGCCGGGTGGCGGTGAGCACGTCCTGCAGCGGCTTGCGGGCACGCGCATGCATCAGCACATCCCCACAAGCCACCAGCGGCAAGCCGCTGAGCGCCGCCACCTGGGGCAGAACCTGCAGCCGCAAGGCATCGTGCGGGCGATGCAGCAGCTCGATCGCGATCGCGCAGCGCCCGGGCCCGAACCAGGTCTTGAGCCACATCGCATGGGCAAACACGGTCTTGAAGGATTGCGTGGCCTCGGGCAGCAGGATCGCAAAACAATCGGGCAAGCCGGCCAGGAAAGGGGCCTGCGGCACCCGGCCTTCCAGGTCCGACGGATGGGCCAGGTAGTGGCCCTTGGCAGCGCGGCGCCGCGCCACGCTGATCCACTGCGCCAGGTTGCCGTAACCACGGCGGGTTTGTGCCAGCAGCACCAGGCGCGGACCGGCGGGTGGCGTGGCCTCGTGGCGATCCAGCAGCAGGCGAAGCTGGGAGGCGGGCAGCATCGTGGGGGTGGGGGTGGCGACGTTGGCGGCGCTGGTCGGAATCGTCAGTGCGGCCGGTGGCGCCAAGCGCATCTCGGCCCCCACCAACAAGTGCAGGCCCAGGTCTTGCGCCTCGGCATGGGCGCGCACCACGCCGGAGAGCGAGCACTCGTCGGTGATCGCCAGCGCGCTGTAGCCCCGTGCCTGGGCACAAGCCACCAGTTCCTCCGGCGACGAGGCGCCGGTCAGGAAGCTGAAGCTGCTGCGGCAGTGAAGCTCGGCGTAGCCGGGAAGCTGGGAGCGGCAGGTTGACACGGCGCGGGCATTGGGATGCGTGAAGGTGGCTGTTGATCGGGCAGCGACATACCCATCAAGCTGTCGATCGGGCTGCGCACCGCGCCACCGCCCAGCTTGAGCACATGGGTGTAGATCATCGTGGTGCTGACATCGGCATGGCCCAACAGCTCTTGCACGGTGCGGATGTCGTAACCCGCCAGCAGCAAATGGGTGGCAAACGAGTGGCGCAAGGTGTGCGGCGTGGCCGGCCTGAGGATGCCGGCGCGCTGTACCGCGCGCTTGAAAGCACGCTGAAACGCCTGGTCGGGCTGGTGGTGGCGGCGCTGCTGCTCACCGGGGTTGCGGGGATCGGCGGACAGGCTGGCCTGCGGAAAAACCCAGAACCAGGCCCAGGACTCGGGTGCACGCGGGTATTTGCGGGCCAACGCATGGGGCAACTGCACACCCTGCACGCCGGCCGCTCGGTCAGCCAACCAGACCTGCTGGGCGCGCACCAACTGCTGGCGCAGCGGCCCCTCCAGAGAGGAAGGCAGCATCACCACCCGGTCTTTGGCACCCTTGCCCTCGCGCACGATGATCGCGCGGCGTTCGAAATCGATGTCTTTGACGCGCAGGCGCAAACCCTCCAACAAGCGCAGGCCAGTGCCATAAAGCAACTGGCCAAACAGCCGGAACTCAGGCTCCAGCGCACCCAGCACACGCGCCACCTCCTCATGGCCCAGCACCACCGGCAGACGCGCCTCGCGCTGCGGTCGGCCGATCTGGTCCATCCAGGGTACAGCCTGCCTCAGCACCTTCTGGTAAAGAAACAGCAAGGCCGACAACGCCTGCTTGTGGGTGGAGACCGACACCTGGCGGTCATTGGCCAGCCAGGTGAGAAAAGCCTCTACATCGCCCCCACCCAGCTCAGCCGGATGGCGCAGGCCATGAAAGCGCACAAAGGCGCGCACCCAATGGACGTAGGCCTGCTCGGTTCGAATGCTGTAGTGCAGGTAGCGGACCTGGCTGCGCAGTTGATCCAGCAGCCGCAACGGTGGCGGATCGGCGTTCTTGGGCGTGGGGGCAGGTGCGGGCGCGGGTGCCGGTGCGGATTTGGGTGTGGTCACGAGTCAGCCGATGTGTTACTGTATAAAAATACAGTATCCACCACGGTCACCCTCTTTGCAAGCTGCTGCAGGCAACCACCCATTCGCCGTCGTTGCGAGGGCCGAGGCCGCGGCACCGAGGAACTGGCGCAATGACGATCAACTTGGCCGGAACGAAAATTGTCAAAAAACTGCGGCCCACGCAAGCGGGGGCCAAAAAACTGGCCGATCGTTTCGGCAGTGCCTTGGTCTGCGTGCGCTACCGCCAAGACATCGAGCATGGCCGCCGCTTCACGACCGTAGAACTGCTGGTCGACGAAGGCCCGATGCGCAGTGCCCAACAGCAAACCGTGCACGTCAAAATCGGCCTGCTTGAAACCGAGCTGCGCAAAGCTGCCTGTGCCCAAGGCGCCCGCTGGGATCCAGATCGCCAAGCATGGCAACTCACAAAAAAAGCCGCCAAGCAACTGGACATGCTCAACCGAATCGTGCCAACCTACCACCCATAGACATCCATCGGTGGAAGTTCATGGTTGCCGATGGACGCTTGTGTCGGTTGGCAGGCAACTGGGCGATGGAGAAAACACGTTGAGCCTAGGCGGCTACGCCGCAGTATTCGAAGACCACGGGGGCATGTCTGCCCCCGTAGCCCCCTGCCTTGAATGAACTGAATTCAGATTCCCAGCGCAGTTGCACCAGCAGTTTTGTTTGGGGGTCTTT
>JANOBL010000823.1:0-5964 GCA_031411635.1 Betaproteobacteria bacterium | reverse complement strand
TGTCGCTGGCGCCCTGGCGCCGGCCGGGCAGGTAGTTCACCCGGTACAGCCGCGTCTGCACCGTGTTGGGGTAGACGAATATCCGGTTGCCGGTGATGCGGTACTCAAAGCCAAACATCTCGCGCAGCGTGTCCATCGCCTCGGGCACCGTGGTGTCGCGCAAGGTGATCGACAGGTTGCCGCTCACATCGGGTGATACCAGCATGTTGTACGGCGTGCCGTTGGCAAGCTGCAAAAACACCTGGGCGGCCGGGGCGTTGTTGATGGACAGGTCAAAACGCGGCTCGGCCGCTGGGCTTGGGGCGGGCGCGCGCACGCTGGTGGCGGCAACCACCAGGCGGCTGGCCGGCTCGGCGCTGGCCCGCTGCGCTTCGGCTTCGGCCTGGGCCCGGGCGGCGGGTGGCGCCAGCGTCAGCGCTGCCAGCGCCGCCAGCAAGATCGGCCAGCGGCGGTGCAGCCCGGCGCGGGGCAGGAAACGGGTCATGGGGCAGTCCTTCCGGCCACCGACAGCGCGGTTGACGGGGTGTTGCGATCGGCGCGGGGATTGTTGGTGTCACCCGGGTTGCCGGTGTTGTCGGGCGCGGCATCACCGGCCGGCGCCGCCGGGGTAAAGCGCGCGCTGCGGGCGCTCAAGATGCTGCCGGCGGCCTGCTTGCCGGCATCGCCCAGCAGCCACAGCCGCTCGTCACCACCCGGGCTGCGCAACACCACGCCGTGGCGGTCGATGCCCAGCACGGTGCGGCCGGCGATCGTCTCGCCGGCTTTCAGCAACTGGCCGTTGATCATCGCCATCGGTGGTCCTGATGCCGGGGTCTGCACCGCTTGCAGCAGCAGGCTGGGCAGCACGGTGGGCGCGGCGGGCACCGCTGCCGGCACTGCTGCAGCGCGGGCCGGGCCGGTGCGTGCACCGTCTTGCACACTGCCCGCAGCCTGCGAGGTGGGCGGCCGGGTGGGATCGGCCAGCGGCCCGGCCGGCACCGACACCGCACCCGCCAGGCACAGGGTGACCAGCGCGGGCAGGCAGGAAGAACAGGGTTGTCTTCGCGCGCTCATAGCTCCAACCAGTGCCGGTCACGGCTGATGGTGTAGACCTTCAGGGTCAACACCGATTTGGGATGCTGTTCAACCTTCAAGCTCAGGCTGCCCCACAGCACACGCTGCGGCAAGGCCTCCAGCGCCTGCAGGGTTTGCAGCAAATCGGCAAAACCGCCTTCCAGCACCAACTCCACACCGTGGCGGTACAGCGACGGTGGTGCCGGCGGGGTGCCGGGGGGCGCGGCCGTTGCCGCGTCAGGCTTGGTGCCGCTGTCGGTGGGCGACAGCGTTGGGCTGGCGGCCAGCAAATCGGTGCGGCCCAGCGATGTCATCGCCCGCACCCGCACCTCGCCGTGCCGGCGCAGAAGCTGCCCCAGCAGGTCCAGCATCTGGTCCGATCCCACCAGCGCATCCTCGTGCTGGCGCAGCGCCTGGTCACCATCACGCACCCGCTGGCGCCAATGCGCCAACTCGGTCTGCTGCTGGCGCAACTGGCTGCTGCCGCGCTCGGTCAGCGTGCGGGTTTCGTCTTGCAGCGCCTGCAGCGCGGCGCTGCTGGCCTGCTGCTGGCGCTGGGCGGCGCGCCATACGCTCAGCGCCGGGCCCAGCCACAGTGCATCGGCGGCCATGAACACCAGCGCCGCTGCGGCACCGATCAACAGCAGCCGCTCGCGGGGTGCACATTGGTCAAAGCGGCGCTGCAATGCGCGCCAGCGTGGGCCCAGGGCAAGCTGCCCCAGCTTGCCAAGCTGGCCCGCCGGCAGCGCCAAGCCCTTGCTGCCCGCAGCGCCAAACGGCATTTTCATGGGCTGGCCGCCGTGGGCTGGTGGCTGCGCGACAGCAGCGCAAACTCCACATACGGCAGCGCACTGCCGTTGTTGTCCACTGATTTCAGGCTGAGCTGGGCAAACGGCCGGCCTTTGAAACGCGGCTCGGCATTGAGGCTGCGCAGATAGTCGGCCAGCACCGAGGCATCGGCCATGCGGCCGGCCAGCTCGATCGCGCTGCCGTCGTCAGACACCGAAAAGCCGGTGATCCAAAGTTGCGCCGACGCACGCCGCGCCAGTGCCGCCAGGTAATCGGCATGGCCTTCGCGGGCACCGGCCACACCGGCCTGCAGCGCGCTGGCGATGCGGCGCTGGCCGGCCTCCACCGTGCGCAGCGCTGCCAGGTCGGCGCCGGTGCTGGGCGTGGCGGCGGCGGCCAGCGCCTGGCGCTGGGCTTTGAGCGGCGCGATTTGGGCCTCGGTCGCCTGGCTGTTGTCGCTGGCCAGCTTGGCGGCCAAGCGCAGGCCCTGTGCCGAGGCCAGGCTGAGCACTGCCACGCCGGCCATCGCCAACAGGCCTTGGCGGGCTGAAAAACGCTGTTGCTGCGGCGCCAGCCGGGCATCAAACAGGTTGATCTGCCGGGCCGTGGGCGTGGGGCCATCGGTGGCTGGTGGGTCGGCCGGGCGCAGCGCCGCGCCAATCGCCAGCAAGCGGTGGTTCAACAGCGCGGCATCGGCCAGCAGCTCGGGCACGGCGCTGAAATCCAGCACCTCATCGAGCTGCAGCGGTGCCACCGGCACATACAGCAGCGGGCCCAGGTGATCACACAGCCGCTGCACACCGGGCATCGGCGTGATCAGCAGCCGCGCCAGCGTGACCTGGCCAAACGCGCGCTCGATGCCGTCCAGCGTGCGCTGCAGCTCCAGGCCGGCTTGCTCGTAGGCCTGGTTGCGGCTGGCCGGGTCGGGGTTGTGGTTGTCGCTGTCGTTGTCGTTGTCGTTATCGTCGTCCGCAAACGCCAGCGCCAGGTCCATGCGCCGGGTGGACATCAGCGCGCCGCCGCAGGTGACGATCAAGGTGGCATGCCGGGCCTGGCAATGCAGCACCGCCTGGGCCCGGCCCTCGGGCTCCACCAACGCACCCAGGTTGCGCAGCGCGGTCTCGGCAATGTCGATCGCCTGCCAGGCCACACCGGCATCGCTGGCCTGGGCCACCAGCGGCGCCACCTCGGCAGCGGCGGCGGCCACCACGATCAACTGGGCTTGCGCCCGGTAGCTGGTGCCCTCGGGCACGGCCAGCACGTCCAGCGCGGCGCTGTCCACCGCAAAGTCCACCGTGTCCTTGAGCTGCCAGCGCACGGCGGCAGCCCAGTCGGCACGCGGCACATCGGCCGGTGCGTCCATCGCCACGCATTGGTACTGCGCATGCTGCAGCAGGGCCACCCTGGGATGGCGCGCCAACGCGCGGCGGCGCTTGAGCTGCTGCAGTGTGCGGCTGGGGTTGGACCAGGGCTCGTCGGCGGTCCAGAGAATCACCGGCTTGCCCTGCGCACCGGGCTGCACCAAGGCCACGGCCACGCTGTCGCCGTGGGGCGCGCAGCCTATCCAGCCTGGTTGCAGAGAACCGCGTGTGAGTCCGAACACCCAGAAATCTCCCAGTGGTGAGTGCCGTCATCGTTTCATGGCGGCGCTTCAGCCAACGGGCCGAAAAGCGGGGGGATTCGGGCGGTGTTGGTGGCTGGCCCGGGCCGGACGCCGGGGTGGGGCCGCCGGGGCTCACAGCCGGGGTGCCTGCTGGGCCAGCGTCATGTCGCGAACAGCGCCACCATGCCGCCGCCCCAGCCGGTGCCGACCTTCACGCCGTTGGACCACGACCATTCGCCGGTCAGGAAGCCGTGGTGTCGCCGCAACCACAACTCGCCGGCCGCATTGCGCCCGTAAAGGTAGCCGTGGCCTACCGACATCAGCATGTCGATGCCTTGCCAGCCGGTGCCCACCTGGATGCGCCCGTTCCAGATCGGGTAGCCCTGGTCGTGGCCGAAATGCCGGTACCACAGCAACGTGCCGTCGCGCAGGATGCCGTAGACCACGCCATCTGGCCCGGCCGCCACCGTGGTGCAGCCATTCCAGCCGGTGCCGACCTGGAACGGCCCCTGCCAGCGCCAGCTACCGTCGCGCCGGCCAAGGCGGCGCCACCACACCAGGATGCCGTCGCTGCGCAGTCCGTAGATCACGCCGCCGTCGCCGGCAAAGACCTGGCGATAGACCTGCCAGCCGTTCCCGACCTGGCGCTCACCCTGCCAGGCAACCGTGCCTTGGTTGCGGCCGTCGTGGTAGTACCACAGCAAGGCGCCGTCGGGTCGGATCGTATAGACGACGCCATCGCCACCGCCGAAGACGGCGCGGAAATGCTGCCAGCCGGTGCCAACGGGCCTGGCGCCGTCCCAGCGGAAGGCCAGCGTTGAGCGGCCGACACGACGGTGCCAAATGAGCTGGCCGTCCTGACCGATGGTGTACAGGTTCTGTGCCATCCGCCCTTCGACCGGCCAGTCGCTGCCGCCCCACCGGGTGACACCGCCAAACAGGCCGTCCTCGCGGGTGTGCGCCAGCAACTGGAAACGCTCATCGCGGTTGTCGCCGCCGAAGTCGATGTGCAGGTCCACCTGATGGGCCAGCGAACCCGGGGCTATCCGGGTGGGGCGCGCCACCGCATCGGCACACTGCACGTAGGAAGGCTCGGTGCCGATGCGGAGCTGGCCGCGCCAGCCGTCGTGCACCATGTCCCACAGGCCCAGCGTCTCACTGCGGTCAAAGCCCGAGCCGGCGCCGACGGCCGTGGCACGCGAAACCACAACGCCAAAGGCTGTGTTGTTCCAGAAGCAACGGCCGGCAGCGCGGTAGGGATCATGGGTATGCAGGTAGAGCTCGAAGGGCTGCTCGCCGATGTTGCAGATGAGCCCGCGGCCGCCGTCGACGAAGTGGCCGAACACGTCCAGCATGCGGCCGTCTTCGCCGTACCAGGTGCCCAGACTGATGCGGCTGTCGGGCCTGGGCAGCACACGGTCCTGGCTGATGTCGAGAAAGCGCCGGATCATCATGCGGCCGCGCCAGCCGTCATGATCGGTTTCCCAACGCCCGATCCACATGGCCGCCCACCGGGTGTCTGCAGGCTGCGCGGCGGTCACGCAGTACATCACCTTGTTGCGCAAGCTGAACTGCCGGTCGTTGCTGTACTTCATCGTCGAGAACCCGGGCAGCGACTGCGAGTTCTTGATGTCGAAGCTTTGCGTGTCGTCGTTGTAGCCGTGGATCAACAGCGCGTGGCCGCCGTTGTTGATCTTATCGAAGACATCGACCACCACGTCGTGGCCATCGTTCAGCACCGCACGCAGGTCATCAACCGTGTAGTTGGTCTTGAAGCCGAATGACTGCACCCGGTAGCGCGCCCCCCAGCGGCCGCTCAACGGCACGTGGCGCAGATCAAACTCGAACCAGTCGGCCTGTTCGCGGGTGCCGCCGGCGGCGTTGGCCAGCCCACCCGCGGTGCCGGGTATGGCGTTGGCCAGGGCCTGAAGATCGGGCTGATCGGCGTACGGCACCGCGCTGCGTTCGGGCAGCGCCCAGTAGTGAAGGTGGTGCACGATGTCCGACGTACCCTGGAATCCGATCAGCGAGTTGATGCCGCCCCCGGTGCGATGGTTCTCGTGTGCCTTCGACAGATGGAACAGGTACTGCTCGGACAGACCCACTGGCTGCCGCAGGCGGGCATACGCCGCCTCCAGCGCGGCAACTCCGGCAAACGCCCAGCACGAGCCACGCCCCTGCTGGCTGGTGACGAACTTGGTCTGGAACTGCCGGTGTGAGACACGGCGCGGCAGCGCGCCGGCGCGCACCGGCGCGCCGGGTGTCAAGCCCTGCGGCGGGGCCTGCCCCTGCCCCTGCCTCTGCCCCTGCCCCATTTGGTGCTGGTACCGGTCGAAGCTTGCCAGCGGTTCCACCAATGGGCGGGCGCTGGCGGGGCGGGCCATGGCAGGCCTTGGCTCGTAAGCCGCGGGCAGCGGCGGGGCGTCTCGCGGCAACGCCGGCAAGGCAGTGGGCGGCAAGGCACTGCCATGGGGAGGGGGGTGCGGGTGGGGGTACGGTTGGCTCATCAATTCATCGCC
>JANOBL010000822.1:0-10534 GCA_031411635.1 Betaproteobacteria bacterium | reverse complement strand
CTGGCACGGTGGAAATCGGTGGCGTCGACATCGCCCGGTTGAGCGAGGGTGAACTGGCCGACTGGCGCGCTGCCAACGTGGGTTTCATCTTCCAGTTTTACAACCTGCTGCCGGTGTTGTCGGCGTTTGACAACGTGGCCTTGCCGCTGCTGCTGACGGGCTTGTCGGCGCGCGAGCGCCATGACCGGGTTGCCGCGGTGCTGAACCTGGTGGGCCTGAGCGACCGCGCCGACCACTACCCCAATGAGCTATCAGGCGGCCAGCAACAGCGGGTGGCGATTGCCCGGGCCGTGGTCACCGACCCGACGCTGATCGTCGCCGACGAGCCCACCGGCGATCTGGACCGCCAAACCGGCGAGGAGGTGTTGTCGCTGCTGGACCAGCTTGTGCACGAGTTGGGCAAGACCATCGTGATGGTGACACACGACCCCAAGGCCGCCGCCCGTGCAGGACGTTTGGTTCACCTGGAAAAAGGCGTGCTGGTGGACGAGACGCCGGCACCCGCACCGACACTGGGCTGAACGATGTTTTTGTTCAAGCTGCTGCTGAAAAACGCGTTCCGCCACAAGCTGCGCACCAGCTTGACCCTGGTCGGCCTGGTGGTGGCGATCTGCGCTTTTGGCCTGCTGCGCACCATCGTCGATGCCTGGTATGCCGGGGTGGAAGGCAGCAGCAGCACCCGGCTGGTGACACGCAGCAACATCTCTTTGACCTTTCCGCTGCCGCTGAACTACGCCCAGCGCCTGCGCGCGGTGGAGGGCATCAAGCAGGTGAGCTGGGCCAACTGGTTTGGCGGCATCTACATCACCGAGCGCAATTTTTTTCCGCAGTTTGCGGTGGAGCCAGCCAGCTACCTGGCGCTGTACCCCGAGTACCGCCTTGCCGATGACCAGAAGCTGGCGTTTTTGCGCGACCGCCAAGGCGCGGTGGTGGGCCGCAAGCTGGCTGACAAATTCGGCTGGAAGCTGGGCGACCAGATCCCGCTGCGCGGCACGATCTTTCCCGGCACCTGGAGCTTCAACCTGCGCGGCATCTGGGACGGCGCCGATGCCAAGACCGACGAGAGCCAGATGCTGGTGCACTGGGGCTTCATCAACGAGAGCATCCGCCAGCGCTTCAAGGGCCGGGCCGACTCGGTGGGGGTGTACATCGTCGGCATCGACGAGCCCAACAACGCGGCGCTGATAGGCCAGCGGGTGGACAAGTTGTTTGCCAACTCGCGGGCCGAGACGATGACCGAAACCGAGGCCGCTTTCCAGCTCAGCTTTGTCTCGATGAGCGAGGCCATTCTGGTGGCGGTGCAGGCGGTGAGCCTGATCATCGTCGTGATCATCATGGCGGTGATGGCCAATACGATGACGATGACCGCACGCGAGCGGCTGGCCGAATACGCCACGCTGAAGGCGCTGGGGTTTTCACCCGGCTTCGTGGTGCGGCTGTTGTTGGGCGAGAGCCTGTTGATCGCGCTGATCGGCGGTGTGGCCGGACTGCTGCTGACCTTGCCGCTGGCGGCGGTGTTCCGCAGCGCGGTGGGCACGCTGTTTCCGATCTTCCAGGTGTCGGGGCTGACCCAGGGCCTGCAACTGCTGGCCGCGTTGACCGTGGGCGCGGTGGCCGCCGCCTGGCCGGCCTGGCGCATGAGCCGGATCGACATCGTGGCCGGCCTTCGTCACGTCGGGTGAGCAGGATGCGCGGCGTGCCGATGGCCTACATCGCTCGCAACCTGTGGGTGCGGCGGGTCACCACGGTGTTGACCGCCGGTGGCATGGCGCTGGTGGTGTATGTGTTTGCCACCGTGTTGATGATGAGCGACGGCATCCGCAGCACGCTGGTGGCCACCGGCCAGCCCGACAACCTGATGGTGTTGCGCAAAGGCGCCGGCGCCGAGATCAACAGCGGCATCGAGCGTGGCCAGGCCGCCATCCTGTCCACCTTGCCCGGCATCGCCACCGACGCGCTGGGCCGGCCATTGATCAGCGCCGAGCCGGTGGTGCTGATCAACCTGCCCAAGCGCAGCAACGGCAAGCCCAGCAATGTGACGGTGCGAGGCACGTCCGAACTGGGCCTGCAGCTTCGCCCCGGTGTGAAGATCGTCGAGGGCCGCATGTTCCGGCCCGGCACGGCCGAGATCGTCGTCGGCCGCGCCACCGCCGCCGGTTTTGCCGGCGTGGACCTCGGTGCCTCGCTGCGTTTTGCCGGCCGCGAGTGGCTGATCGTCGGCCGCTTTGATTCGGGCCGCAGCGGGTTTGACTCAGAAATCTGGGGTGATGCCGAGCAGATGCTGCAGGCCTTCCGGCGCGGCGCGTTTTCAATCGTCGTGATGCGGCTGGCCGATGCCGGCTTGTTCGAGGCCACCCGGGCCCGCATCGAGGGCGATCCCCGCCTGGCGCTGGAGGCCAAGCCCGAGATCCGCTTCTACGCCGAGCAGAGCGAAGCGCTGGCCACCTTCATCAACATCCTGGGCCTGAGCCTGGCGGTGATCTTTTCGATCGGTGCGGTGGTGGGCGCAATGATCACGATGTTTGCCGCGGTGGCCTCACGCATTGGCGAGATCGGAACTTTGCGGGCTTTGGGTTTCCGGCGCAGTGCGGTGCTGACCGCCTTCATGGCCGAGTCGCTGCTGCTGGCGCTGCTGGGTGGCGTGGTGGGCCTGGCGGCGGCCAGCGTGATGCAGGCGGTGGATGTGTCGACCACCAATTTTCAAACCTTTGCCGAGCTGGCGTTCCGCTTTGTGCTGACGCCGCAGATCGCTTTGCAAACAATGCTGTTTGCGCTGGTGATGGGCGTGGTGGGCGGCGTTATCCCGGCCTGGCGGGCGGCGCGCCTGCAGATCGTGGATTGCCTGCGCGCCGCTTGAACTTCAAAGTTTGTACGGCGACGGATCGAACTGCTTCAGGTTCAACGCCCGCCACACCCGCTCGGCCGTCACCGGCATCTGGATCGCCTCGGCCGCCGCACCCAAACCCGCATGGTCCAGCGCATCGATCACCGCATTGACAACAGCCGGCGTGGCGCCGATGGTGCCCAACTCGCCCACGCCCTTGACGCCCAAAGGATTGGTCTTGCAAGGAATGGACGTGTCGAATGCCGTCTTGAAGCCGATAAAGCCATCGGCATGCGGCAGTGCGTAGTCCATGAAGCTGGCGCTCTGCAACTGGCCGGTCTCGTTGTCATACGCCACACGCTCGCACAGCGCCTGGCCGATGCCTTGCACGGCGCCGCCTTCCACCTGGCCCTGCACGATCGTCGGGCTGACGACCCGGCCGATGTCGTTGACCGAGGCGTAGGCCACCACCGCCACCTCGCCGGTGGCCGGGTCCAGCTCCACCTCGCAGACATGGCAGCCGTTGGGCCAGGTGGGGCCACCGGCCGAGCTGGTGCTGTCGACATGGATGCGGGTTTGTGGCTGGCGCGCGGCCAGCTCGAACAGGCCGATGCCCAGATCGGTGCCGGCCACGTTGAAGCGGCCTGCGCGGTATTCGATGTCGGCCGCCGGAGCCTCCAAGGCCTCGCCGGCCAGCGCCTTGGCATCTTCAATCGTGCGCTTGGACGCCACGCTGACGGCCGAGCCGCCTGTGAACAGCGAGCGTGAGCCGGCGCTGCCAAAGCCATTGACACGGTCGGTATCGCCCTGCAGCACCCGGATGCGGTCCAGCGGCACACCAAACACGTCCACCGCCAGTTGCGCGTAGCTGGTGGCAATGCCCTGGCCCATGGCCTGGGTGGCCGAGCCCAGCTCGATATAACCATCGGCGGTGACGTTGACCGTCACCCGCTCTTCCATCGCATTGCCGCCGGTCCACTCCAGAAAGGTGGCGATGCCGCGGCCGCGCAGCTTGCCCGCCGCCTTGGACGAGGCACGGCGAGCGGCATAACCGTTCCAGTCGGCCAAGGCCAGGCCCTGGTCCAGGATCTTTTCGAACTCGCCGCTGTCGTAAAGCTGGCCCATCTGGTTTTTGTACGGCATCTGCTCGGGCCGGATCATGTTGCGGCGGCGCAGCTCGGCCGGGTCCAGGCCCAGCTTGCGGGCTGCGGCATCCATCAGCCGCTCGGTCAGATAAATCGCCTCGGGCCGGCCGGCACCGCGGTAAGCGCCGGTGGGCGTGGTGTTGGTCATCACCGCGTTGAACTGCAGGTCGATCAGCGGGATGTCGTAGATGCTGGTCGACACCCAGGGCCCGATCAGGCACTGGATCACCACACCGGTGATGCTGGCGTACCCGCCCACATTGGCATAGCCCCGCACCCGCAGCGCCAGCACCTTGCCGTTGCCATCCAGCGCCAGCTCGGCCCGGCTGGTGACATCGCGGCCGTGCACCGCACCCAAAAATTCTTCGATCCGGTCGGCCCGCCACTTGACCGGGCGCTTGAGATGCAGCGCGGCATAACCGACGACGATGTCCTCGGGGTAGATGCCGGTCTTCATGCCAAAACCACCGCCCACATCACCCACCAGCACCCGCACGTTTTCAGTCGTCAGGCCAGGGATCGCATCGACCAGCCCACCACGCACGCCGGTGGGCATCTGGCTGGACAAACGCACCACCAGGCGGCCGTCATCCGCGCTGCCTGCCACACCCACGGCGGCATTGACGCAGCGCGGCTCGATCGGGCTGGGTGCCAGGCGCTGGTTCTCGATGTGCACCGACACGGTGTGCGCAGCAGCAGCAAATACGGCGGCGGCGGCGGCCACGTCGCCGTGGCGCATCGTGACCGCGATGTTGTCGGCTGCGCCCTCGCAAAGCTGCGGCGCACCGGGCGCCATCGCGGCAAAAACGTTGACCACCGCCGGCAACTCGTCGTAGTCCACCATCACCGCGTCTGCCGCAGCGCGGGCCTGGTCGATCGACTCGGCCACCACGGCAGCCACCGCCTCGCCCACGTAGCGCACCCGCTCATGGGCCAGCGCGCGGCGCAAGGCCGACACCCCCGGCGTGCCATCGGCGCGCGGAAAAACCGACGGCGTGGGCAGCGGCTTGACACCGGCCGCCGCCAGCGCCGCGCCGGTGTAAACCGCGATCACGCCGGGCATGGCCGCCGCATCGGCGGTATCGACGCCCAGGATGCGGGCATGGGCATACGGGCTGCGCAAAAACACCAGGTGGGTCTGGCCCGGCAGGCTGATGTCGTCGGCATAGCGGCCACGGCCGGTGACCAGCACCGGGTCTTCGATGCGGCGCACCGCATGGCCACTGCCGAAGCGGCCCACGTCGGCCGCCAGATCTGCGGCGGCGCTCATGCCGGCGCTCCGGCCATCGTGCCAGCGGCCTGGCGCACCGCGGCGACGATATTGACGTAGCCGGTGCAGCGGCACAGGTTGCCTTCCAGCGCATGGGCGATCTGCGCATCGCTGGGCTGCGGCGTCTTGGCCAGCAGGCAGGCACTGGTCATCATCATCCCGGGGGTGCAGAAGCCGCATTGCAGGCCGTGGCAGTCCATGAAGGCCTGCTGCAGCGGATGCAGCTTGTCGCCCTGGGCCAGGCCCTCCACCGTGGTGACGCTGCAGCCCTGGGCTTGCACCGCCAGCAGGCTGCAGCTCTTGACGGCCTCACCATTGACCAACACGGTGCAGGCGCCACATTGCGCGGTGTCGCAGCCGGCGTGGGTGCCGGTGAGGGCCAACGGGCCGCGCAGCAGGTCGATCAGCAAGGTGGCGGGCGCCACCTCGGTGGCCACGGCTTGGCCGTTAACCAACAAGCGTAAAGAAATCATGCCGAGTCTCCGGAGGGCTTGGGGATCAGCCGGCGATGGTAGCGGCAAGACGGACTGCCTGTTGGCGGTGCCGGCCCGCCGCCCTGTCAGAGGCTCAGATGCGGCGGCTGTAGGCCTTGAAGCCGTAAGCCAACAGCAGCAGCAGCGCGACGCTGCCGATCCACCAGACGAGGTTGTCGCGCACAAAGTACAAGGCCTGCTTCACCGAGTCGAGCAGATGCACGGATTCGCCGCTGTCAGACCGCAGCGCGTCCCCCGGCAACGTTTGCTGCACGCCGCCGTAGCTGCCCGCGCTGCCGGTCGATGCGATGCCGCCACCGGTCTGGCCCCAATTGCGGTTGGCCCGGCCCAGATCGGCTGGCGACTGCGGCAGCGCGCTGTCCGGCCCCAGCAGGCCACTGCGCGGCAAAGACTGGGTTGCTGGCGGCGCCGGCTGGCCCTGGGCCGGGGCCTGGCCCAGCGCATCCACACGGGTTGACGACGGCCCCACCGCCGCAGGCCCGGCGGCTGGCGCATTGGGCCGCGCCACCGGCAGGCTGCGGTCGGGCACAGCGCTGTTGCGCTGGATCTCCAGCAGCAAGTCCAGGTTCTTGTCGCCGGTTGAAACATCACCGGTCAGCGCCTTGTTGAGCGTGCGCCCAGCCCCGTCGGCATCGGCTGGGTTGGCGCCCGCCCCGCCGATCACCGGCTGCACACGCTCAACGCCACCGCTCACTGCGGCCGCCTGGGCCGGCATGGACCCGCCCAGCCCGGCCAGCAGCGCCAAGCCCAGGCAGCCGGCCGCAGCGGTTTGGCGCGCACCGGCGCAAAAGTGGGCAGCGCGTGCAAGCACGGCTGGCAGAGCATTCAGGGCATTCATCAAGGCTGCACGCTAGTTCTGAAGGTCCACAGCATGACCGATGATAAAAGCCCGCCACAACCAAGTACAGCACGCAACAAAGCGGCTGTCAGCAGCCGTCAGACCAAAACCTCAACACAGGGTGCATGCCCCAAAAAGGCCTGCGGGCTGGCGCTGGCGCCATAGGCGCCGGATTGGTAGATCACCACCAGATCACCCACCTCGGCGGCCGGCAGGTCCATGCGGTCGGCCAGCAAGTCCAGCGGGGTGCACAGCGGGCCCACCACCGACGCGGTTTCGCGCACCGCGCCCACCTTGTTGCCGATCGTCACCGGGTAGTTCTTGCGCAGCACCTGGCCAAAGTTGCCCGATGCCGACAGGTGGTGGTTGAGCCCACCATCGGTGACCAGAAACACCTGGCCACGCGACACCTTGCGGTCCAGCACCCGGGTGACATACAGCCCGGCTTCACCAACAAAATAGCGGCCCAGTTCGATCACCAGCGCGGCCTGCGGCAACTCGGCCTTGGCGCGCTCGGCCAGCGTGGCCAGGTTGTCGGCGATCGGCGCCAGGTCCAGCCGCTGCTCGCCCGGAAAATACGGGATGCCAAAACCCCCGCCCAGGTTCAAAAAGCGCACCGGCTGCGCACAGTCCTGGGCCAGCCGCAGCGCCAGTGCATAGGACTTTTGCTGAGCCTCGCAGATCGACTCGGGCCGCAGGTTCTGCGAGCCGGCAAACACGTGAAACCCTTCGAATTGCAGGCCCGCCAAAGCGATGCGGCCCAGCAACTCGGGCACCACCTCCACATCGACGCCAAACTGCTTGGGGCCACCGCCCATCTTCATGCCCGAGCCCTTCAACTCGAAGTCGGGATTGACCCGCACCGCCACCCGCGCCGGCAGGCCAAGCTGCTGCGTGATGGCGGCCAGCAGCGTCACCTCGCGCATCGATTCCAGGTTGATCAGCACACCCGCAGCCACCGCCTGGCGCAGCTCAATCTCGCGCTTGCCGGGGCCGGCAAAGCTGATCTCGGCCGGATCGGCGCCGGCATCCAGCGCCACCTTCAACTCACCGGCCGACGCCACGTCGATGCCGTCCACCAGGCCGGCCATCAAGCCCACCACGGCCGGCATCGGGTTGGCCTTCATCGCGTAATGCAGTTTGATGGCCGTTGGCAGCAAGGCGCGTACCTGGGCCACGCGCTGGCGCATCAAGCTGCGGTCGTAGACGTAAAACGGCGTCTGGCCGACGCGCTCGGCCAAGGTGGTCAACAACTGCCCACCGACCAGCAATTGGCCGTCGCGGACTGGAAATTGCTGCATCGGTGCATGCGCCAGCAAGGCCCGTGGCACAGCGGCAAAGGTTTCGGACATCGGTGTCATTCAGGGCCAGCCCATCAAGCCGGCGCGGCAGGGCCGGGCATGCAGCCCCGGCCAATGCCCTGGTACTCGATGCCCATTATCTGCATCAGGCCCGGTTCATACAGGTTTCGGCCGTCAAACACCACCGGCTGCTTCAGCATCGACTTGATCAGATCAAAGTCGGGGGTGCGGAATTCCTTCCACTCGGTGACGATCAGCAGCGCATCGGCACCTTCCAGCGCTGCCGTCTGGCCATCGACAAACTGCAGGCCAGGCACGCCGGCCAGCACCCGGCGCGCTTCGGGCATCGCCACCGGATCATAGGCCTGGATGGCCGCACCACGGCGCGCCAGCTCCTGGATCACCACCCGGCTGGGCGCGTCGCGCATGTCGTCGGTGTTGGGCTTGAAAGCCAGGCCCCAGATGGCAAACGTGCGGCCTTTCAAATCCTCGCCAAAGCGCCCCACCACCCGGTTCACCAGCAGGTGCTTCTGACGCTCGTTGGCTTCTTCCACCGCATGCAGCACACCCAGGCGCACGCCGTTTTCGGCGCCGGTGTGGATCAGCGCTTTCACATCCTTGGGAAAGCACGAGCCACCGTAGCCGGTGCCGGGGTACAAAAAATAAGTGCCGATGCGTGGATCGCTGCCGATGCCCTTGCGCACCCATTCGATGTCGGCACCCACCCGCTCGGCCAGCAAGGCCAGCTCGTTCATGAAGCTGATGCGGGTGGCCAGCATTGCGTTGGCAGCGTATTTGGTGAACTCGGCGCTGCGCACATCCATCACCACCAGCCGGTCGTGGTTGCGCATGAACGGCGCGTAGACCGAGCGCATCAGCAAGGTGGCGCGCTCGTCGTCGGCGCCGATGATGATGCGGTCGGGCCGCATGAAATCATCCACCGCCGCGCCTTCCTTCAAGAACTCGGGGGTGCTGACCACCGCAAACGGCAAGCTCAGGCCACGCGCCGCGATCGCTTTTTGCTCCGTGGCGCGCACCTTGTCGGCGGTGCCCACCGGCACCGTGCTCTTGTCGACGATCACCTTGTAATCGGTCATGTGCGTGCCGATGGACCGCGCCGCCGCCAGCACGTATTTCAGATCGGCCGAGCCGTCTTCATCGGGCGGTGTGCCCACGCCGATGAACTGCAGCGTGCCATGGCCCACGGCGGCTTGCACATCGGTGGTGAACTGCAAGCGGCCGGCGGCGGCATTGCGCTGCACGATCTGGTCCAGCCCGGGCTCATGGATCGGGATTTCGCCCCGGTTCAGCATCTCGATTTTGCGTGGGTCCACATCCACGCACATCACGTGGTTGCCCATCTCGGCCAGGCAAGCACCGGTGACCAAACCCACATACCCCGCACCGACCACGGTGATTTTCATCGCTGCCTATCCCGATCTACCCGCGAAAACCGCGCACACGGCGGGATTCTGCCTGCAGCGCCCGGCGCACCACCTTCAAGAGCGTGTTGCCTGCCACAGAATCCAGGCCGCCATCGCCAAAGCGCCGGTCCAGAATCTTTGGCTGAAGGCCGCACTGAGTGGCCACTTTCGATGTCTGCGAGTTTTCCAAGCTGCCCCATGAAAATCCTGCTCACCGGCGCGGCCGGCTTCATCGGCTTTCACGTCGCCCACTTGTTGCTGAACCGTGGCGACAGCGTGGTCGGCCTGGACAACCTGAACAGCTATTACGACCCGCAGTTGAAGCGCGACCGGCTGGCGCGTTTGACAACCCATCCCAACTTCCGCCTGGTGCAACTGGACGTGGCCGACCGGGTGGCGATACCGGCGCTGTTTGCACAGGAAAAGTTCAACCGCGTGGTGCACCTGGCGGCACAGGCGGGGGTGCGCTACTCGCTGATCGACCCGCTGGCCTACATCGACAGCAATGTGGTGGGCTTTACCAACATCCTGGAGGGCTGCCGCCACAGCGGCGTGGGCCACCTGGTGTATGCGTCCAGCTCCAGCGTGTACGGCGGCAACACGGTGATGCCCTTCTCCGAGCACCACGGGGTGGACCACCCGGTGAGCCTGTACGCCGCCACCAAGAAGGCCAACGAGTTGATGGCCCACACCTACAGCCACTTGTTTGCGCTGCCCAGCACGGGGCTGCGCTTCTTCACGGTGTACGGGCCCTGGGGCCGGCCGGACATGGCCTTGTTCATGTTCACCCGCGCCATCCTGGCCGGCGAGCCTATCCAGGTGTTCAACCACGGCCAGATGGTGCGCGATTTCACCTACATCGATGACATCGCCGCCGGCGTGGTGCATGCGCTGGACCGCCCACCCGCGCCCGACCCCCACTTCGACATGGCCCAGGCCACACCCGCCGCCGGCCGGGCACCGTACCGGGTGTTCAACATCGGCAACCACGAGCCGGTGCCGCTGCTGGATTTCATCGCCGCGATCGAGCGCCACACCGGCCGCACAGCGCAGAAAGTAATGATGGATCTGCAGCCGGGTGATGTGCCGGCCACCTCTGCCGATGTGTCGGCGTTGGCGCAGTGGACCGGATTCCGGCCGGCCACGCCGATTGACGATGGCGTGGGCCGGTTTGTGGCCTGGTACCGGGACTACTTCAAGGTTTGAGATTACAGCCCGCCAAACCAGCGGCGTAGAAG
>JANOBL010000821.1:0-1741 GCA_031411635.1 Betaproteobacteria bacterium | reverse complement strand
TCGCAGCGCGCCTTCCAGCTCAAGGGCGTGACCGGCGCCAAGAAGGTGGACGAGCTGACCTTCGACATTTTGCTGGCCACGCCCGATGCGGTGTTCCCCGAAAAGCTCACCACGCTGGCGATGATGAACAAGGCCTGGTCGCTGAAAAACGGCGTCGAGAAGGCGCAGGACTTCAACGCAAAGCAGGAGACCTTTGCGCTGCGCAACGCCAACGGCAGCGGGCCGTACGTGCTGGAGCGCTTCGAGCCCGATGTGCGCACCGTGCTCAAGCGCAACCCGCGCTGGTGGGGCTGGGCCGACAAGCGCTCCGGCAACGTCGAGCAGGTGACGCTGCTGTCGATCAAGTCCGACGCGACACGTATTGCCGCGCTGATCTCGGGCGAGGTCGACATCGTGCTCGACCCGCCGTCGCAGGACATCGACCGGCTGCGCAAGGAGCCGCGCATCACGCTGCTGCAGATCGCCGATCTGGGACAGCAGTACTTCACCTTCGACCAGGCGCGCGACGAACTCAAGTTCAGCGACGTGAAGGGCCGCAACCCGTTCAAGGACCGGCGGGTGCGGCAAGCGGTGGCGCATGCGCTGAACATCGATTTGATCGTGCAGAAAGTGCTGCGCGGCGAGGCCACGCCCACCGGCTCGTTTATCTCGCCGTTGGTGGACGGCCACCTGGCCGAGTTGGACCGGCGCCTGCCGTTTGACCCCAGGCGCGCCCGCGCACTGCTGGCCGAGGCCGGTTACCCGCAAGGCTTTGGCGTGACCCTGGATTGTGTCAACGTGGCCTGGCGCGAGGCGGTGTGCCAGGCGGCGGCGGCGATGCTGACCCAGGTGGGCATCCGCACCACGTTGCGCAGCTCGCCCACCAACCAGTTTTTCCCCAAGCTCAGCCAGGCCACGGCCAGCTTCATCGAATACGGCTGGACCCCGACCACCGACGCCTGGAGCACGCTGAACGCGCTGTTCCGCACCTGGGATCCCCAAGGCGGCGGCAGCTTCAACGCCGGGCGCTACAGCAACGCGCAGCTCGATCTGCTGATCGATGCGGTGCGCACCGAGCCCGACCTGGTCAAACGCCGGGCCCGCATCGGCGTGGCGCTGCGGCTGATCCACGACGATCTGCCCTACCTCCCGCTGTACCGCCGCAAGATCAACTGGGCGATGGCGCGCGGCGTGCAACTGGTGCAGTGGCCGAATGATGCGCTGGAGTTGCGGTGGGTCAAGCTGAAGCAGTCTTGAAGATGCAGATATTTATACACATAATAGAGACATGCGCTACAGCTTTGACCCCGCCAAGCGGGCGAGCAATCTCACGAAGCATGGCCTTGACCTTGGCGCTGCGCCGCTGGTGATCGAATCAGGGCGGACGGTGACATTCGAGGATCGCCGCTTCGGCTACAACGAGGAACGATTCGTGACGCTGGGGCCGCTGGGTGCATTGCTGGTGGTGATCATCACAGCGGAATCCGAAGACCACATCCGCATCATCTCAATGCGCAAGGCAGACCGACATGAGCAAGCCATCTACCGCGAAAACATCGCCTGACCTGCCGGAGGATGCCCCCCTTCGCCAGGCCGACATCACGGCCGGCAAGCTGGTGCTGCGCAAGCGCGGGCCGCTGGGTGCCGTGCTGCCGAACAAGCAGCGCGTGAATATCTTTCTCGACGGTGCCGTGATCGAGCACTTCAAGGCCAAGGCCGGCGAACGCGGCTACCAGACCTTGATCAACGAGGCGCTGAAGCA
>JANOBL010000820.1:0-12372 GCA_031411635.1 Betaproteobacteria bacterium | reverse complement strand
CGCGCTGGCCACCGCGCGTGCGCAGGGCATCAAGCCGATGGGCGTGGTGGTGGTGGATGCCGCTGGTCAGGTGGTGTTGTCGGCGCGCGAGGACGGCGCCACCGCATTGCGCCTGGACATCGCGCTGGGCAAATCGGCGGCGGCGGTGGGCATGGGCGCCAGCTCGCGGGTGCTCACCCAGCGGGCCAAGGATTTGCCGGCGTTTTTTGGCGCGGTGGCGGCGGTGGCGCAGCAAAAGTTCATCCCGCAGACCGGCGCGGTGCTGATCAAGGCCGCCGATGGCACGGTGATCGGCGCGGCTGGCGCCTCGGGCGGCACCGGCGATGAAGACGAGCAGATCGTCATCGCCGGCATCACCGCCGCTGGCCTCAACCACGGTTGATGCGGGCTTGAACCCCGGCCCGGCATGAACTCACCCTGGATCCAGGCCCTGCGCAGCGTGGCACTGAACGTGCCCGATCTGGTGCGGGCCGAAGACTTTTACACCCGCACCTGGCATCTCACGGTGGCCGGCCGGGCGGAGGGTGTGCTGTACCTGCGTGGCACCGGCGCCGATGCCTGCCTGCTGGCGCTGCATGCCGGTGGGCCGGCGGTGCAGATCAGGGCAGTCACCTTGCGCGCCCGCTCCCCCGATGCCTTGACTGCCGTGGCAGCCGCCACCGTGCAGGCCGGTGGCCGGGTGCTGGCGCCGCTGGCGCCACTGGCCGAGCCCGGCGGTGGCCTTGGCATGAGCTTGTGCGATCCCGATGGCCGCATATTCCGGATCATCCACGGCGATGCACCCAACCCCGACGCACACAGCGCCAAAGACCAGCCGCTGCGGCTGGCCCATGCGGTGCTGAACAGCCATGACGTTGCGGCCTCGCAGCGCTTTCTGGAACAAGCGCTGGGTTTTGTGCTGGCCGACCGCACCCGCATCATGGCCTTCATGAACTGCAATGCCGACCACCACAGCCTGGCGCTGGGCGATGCCGACAACGATGCGCTGAACCACATCGCGTTCTTGATGCCCGATCTGGATTCGGTGATGCGCGGTGGTGGCCGGATGAAAGATGCCGGCCACGGCATCGAATGGGGCCCTGGCCGCCATGGCCCGGGCGACAACGCGTTCAACTACTTCGTCGGCCCGTTTGGCGAGGTGATCGAGTACACCGCCGAGGTGGAGCAGATCGACCAAAACTACCAGCCGCGTGGCCCCACCGATTGGACCTGGCCACCGGGCCGGGTGGACCAATGGGGCATTTCGGCCCCGCCCAGTGCGCGCTTGAAGGCGGCGCAGCGGGCGGTGTTTTTCATGCCTGCTTCTTAAGCTGTTTCTGGAGGAATACCCCCCATGCGTTTCACCACCTATCTGCAAAACGGCCAGGCCCGACTGGGCGTGCTGGACGGCGCCGCCGCGATCGATCTGCAAGCGGCCCAGCCGCAGGTGCCGGCCGATCTGCGCGCTGCATTGCAAGCCGGCATCGACCTGATCGCCGCCGGCCGCGCCGCGATTGCCTCGTCAGCGCCACGCCTGCCACTGGCCGGTTTGCGCTTTGCGCCGCTGGTGCCCGAGCCCGGCAAAACGGTCTGCCTGGGCCTGAACTACTTTGACCATGCCAAGGAGGGTGGCCGCACCGAGAAGCCCGATTACCCGTGGTTTTTCTACCGTGGCAAATCCTCGCTGCTGGCGCATGGCGCGGCTGGCCTGGTGCCCAAGGTGTCCAGCAAGTTTGATTACGAGGCCGAGCTGGCGGTGGTGATTGGCCGCACCGTGCCGCGCCATGTGACGCAAGCCGATGCGCTGCAATACGTGCTGGGCTATGCCTGCTTCAACGACATGTCGGTGCGCGATTACCAGAAGCGCACACCGCAGTGGACCATCGGCAAGAACTTTGATGCCACTGGCGCGCTGGGCCCGGTGTTGGTCACCGCCGACGAGCTGCCGCCCGGTGCGGTGGACTTGCACATCGAATCGCGCCTGAACGGCCAGGTGATGCAAAGCGCCAGCACCAGCGACATGATCTTCAGCGTGGCCGAGACGATCAAGCTGCTGGCCGAGTGCCTGACCCTGGAGCCGGGCGACGTGATCGCGATGGGCACACCGGCCGATGTGGGCCAGGCCCGCAACCCGCCGGTCTGGATGAAGGCCGGTGATGTGATCGAGATCGAGATCGAAAAAATCGGCTTGCTGAGCAACCCGATCCGCAACGAAATCGCCTGAAGGACTGGCCGATGTATGACGTGGCGGTGGTGGGCTTTGGCCCCAGCGGGGCGGTGGCCGCCGCGCTGTTGGGCCAGGCCGGATTCAAGGTGTGGGTGGGCGACCGCACGGCCGAGGTGTATGCGCTGCCAAGGGCGATATCGCTGGACCACGAGATCATGCGGCTGTTTCAGCAGCTTGGCATTGCGCACCAGATCGAACCCCACACCGAGCCCTTCACCGATAGCTGTTTCCACGGTGTGCAAGGCCAGTTGATCCGCCGCATGACGGTGGTGGCGCCGCCGTATCCGCAGGCCTGGCCACCGTCTCTGGTATTCACCCAGCCGCCGGTGGAGGCGCTGATCCGCGCCGCAGTGGCCAGTTTGCCCAGCGTGACGGTGGCGCTGGGCGTGGCCGTCACCGGCTTGACGCAAGACGCTGAAGCCGCCACGTTGACGCTGGCCGATGGCAGCCAAGTGCAAGCCCGTTACGTGATTGCTTGTGATGGCGCCAGCAGCACGGTGCGCACGCTGGCCGGGCTGACGCTGGACGACCTGGGTTTTGACGAGCCCTGGCTGGTGGTGGACGTGCTGGCCAATGCCCAGGGCCTGGCCAAACTGCCCAGCACCAGCATGCAGTATTGCGAGCCCGAGCGGCCGTGCACGATGGTGATCGGGCCTGGCAACCACCGGCGCTGGGAAATCTCGCTGCAGCCCGGAGAAGACCCGCAACAAGCCGCCACGCCCGAACGCACCTGGGCCTTGCTGAAGCGCTGGATCGGCCCCGACGATGCCACGCTGTGGCGCCAGGCCAGCTACCGTTTTCATGCCTTGGTGGCACCGCAGTGGCGGGCCGGCCGGGTGTTCATCGCCGGTGATGCGGCGCACCAGCAGCCGCCGTTTTTGGGCCAGGGCATGTGCCAGGGCTTGCGTGATGTCAGCAACCTGGCGTGGAAGCTGGCGGCGGTCTTGAATGGCCAAGCCCAGGACGCGCTGCTTGACAGTTATGGCATCGAGCGCGCCGCCCATGTGCGTGAGCTGACCACCCGGCTCAAAGCCATCGGTGCACTGATCGGCGAGCGTGATCCGGTGCGGGCCCAGGCGCGTGATCAACGCTTGCTGGCCGAGGCCGGGGGGGCGGTCAAGCCCACACCGCGCCAGGATGTGCTGCCCAGGCTGGAGGGTGGGCTGCTGTCGGCCGATCATGCCCACAACCCCAGCACAGGCCGTGGCACGCTGTTTCCACAGCCCTGGCTTTGGCACAACGGCCAACGTGTGCGCATGGACGCGCTGCTGGGTGGCGGCTGGCGGCTGGTGCTGCGCGATGCCAAACCTGCAGCGGCCCCAACCGCCGCACCGCCCGGCCTGCGCAGCTTGGCGCTGCCAACGCTGCAAGAAGCCGATGGGGTGCTGGCGGCCTGGTTTGACCGCCACCAGTGTCTGGCTGCGCTGGTGCGGCCCGACCACTATGTGTTTGGCACCGTTGACCAAACCGCCGCTGTGCCCACGCTGCTGGCCGAGGCCCAGGCCGCGCTGCACTGACCCATCCCGCCCCCGGAGACCAAGCCATGCAACGACGCCACTTCACCCAGGCGCTGGTGGCCGGCACGCTGCTGCCGGCTGGCACGCTGCGGGCCCAGGTCTGGCCTGACAAGCCGGTGCGGTTTGTGCTGTCGCAACCGCCAGGCTCGGGCCCGGACAACGTGGCCAGGCTGATCGCCGACCGCTTGAGCAAAACCTGGGGCCAGGCGGTGGTGGTGGACAACAAGCCCGGTGGCCAAAACACCATCGGTGCGCTGGCGGCAGCACGCGCGCCGGCCGATGGCAGCAGTTTTTACTTTGCCACCACCGCCGCGCTGGTGACCAACGCCTATCTGTTCAAACAGCTTCCTTACGATCCGCAGAAAGATTTTGTGCCGGTGGCCTTTGTCGCCCGCAGCGCATTTGGCCTGCTGGTAGAGGCCAACTCCCCACTGCGCACGCTGCAAGACCTGGTCACCCGCGCCCAGGCTGCACCGGGCAAGCTGACGCTGGCCAACGAAGGCCCACGCACCTTCAGCGGCATGATTGCGCGGGTGTTTGCAGCACGTGCCCGCATCGAGCCCAACCAGGTGGCGTATGCCTCCGTGGGGGTGGCGGTGCAAGACCTGCTGGGCGGCCATGTGGAGGCGCTGATGGCCGATCTGGCGTCCACCGCGGCGCTGGTCAAAACCGGCAAGCTGCGGCTGCTGGCGGTGACATCGGCTCAACGTCTAGCCGGTTTCGAGGCCGTGCCCACGCTGGCTGAATCAATGCCCGGCTTCGAGATGGTGGGCTGGTTTGCCATCGTCGCGCCCACCGGCACGCCGCCAGCGGTGCTGCAGCGTGCCAACCGCGATGTCAATGCATTGCTCAATGAGCCCGAGTTTGCGGCCCGCATCGGGGCAATAGGCCCGGTGGCCGACGGGCGTTTGGACACCGAGCAGGTGGCGGCGTTTTTGCGCGCCGAGCATGGGCGCTGGGCCGCCGCCACCCGGGAGATCGGCCTGCTGCCGGAATGAGGCTTTGACAGTGCCCGCTCAAGGCGCTGACGCTGCTGCTGCGGCCCGCCTGGCGACAAATGCCACCGGCTGGTGCACCGAGCTGCCGCCCTCGGTCTGCATCACAAAATGCAACTCATCGCCAACGCTGCGGCCCTGGTAGCGGTGCACGGTGTCGGCCACGCCACTGCCGGTGGTCTCCTGGGTGCGGGTGACAAACTGCAGCCCATCAGCGCTGACGCGGCCTTCCAGCAGGCCGCGCGCCACGCGCAAAAACGAGGCGCTGCCGTGCAACTCGGCGCCTTCGCCAGAGAAGTTGAAGCGCTCGGTGTAGTGCGCATTGGGCCAGTCGTAATTGACCTCGGCCTGCCAAACGCCGTTGACCGCAGCACGCAGGCTGGGTGTGGCGCTGCTGCCGGCGCCGGGCTGGGTGATGGCCTGGGCAGGCGGTTTTGATGCCAGCCCCAGCCACACCAACACCAGCACCGCTGCAGCCAACGCCAGGGCAATCGGCAGCCACCACCACGCCCGGCGTGTGGTTGCCGCCCCACGGTTGGCCGGGCTTGGTGATGCCGACGCACCCAGGCTGCTGCGCAGCGTGGCCAGCAGCCTGGCCATGTCGGCCGCAAACCGGGTGTGGCTGATCTCCAGCGCATTGCGCGCCGCCAGCGGCGCCAGCTCGGCTGGCAGTTGAGCTGCGCCAGGCATGGCCGCCGCGTCAAACAGCAAGGGGATCACCTGCATGCCCAGCGCCAGGCCCCGCGCCACCTCGCGCCGCACCAGATCGGCCGGGTCGTGCAGGCGCGGCGGCTGGCCTTCGCGCTCACCCCACCAGCGCTGGCCGATCAGCACCAGCAGCACCGCCGATTGGCCCATCTGCTGCTCGATCACCTCGCCAAAGGGCTGGCCGGCGCCGATGTCGTCAACATCGATGAACACACGCTGATCGCCAAACTCGCGCGCCAGCGCGTCGTACAGCGCCCGCGCGTAGCCGGCGGTGTCGTCGCGGCGGTAGCTGATGAAGATCTGGGCCGGTGGCATCGCAGGGGCGCGGTTGGGCTGCAAGCCCCAGGATAGCGCCGCCGCTGCCTTGGATCAGAAGTTGTGGCGCAGGCCGGCCTCGTAACCGGTGGAGCTGCCACCGTTGGCCAGGCCGGCAGCGCCACCGGGCACCACGTAAGTGGCCGCGCCGTCGTTGTTGATCTGTGCAAACGTTGCGTACAGCGCCGTGCGCTTGGACAAGTTGTACACATAACCCAGACCAAGCTGCGTTGCGCTGTTGTTGGCAATCGCGGTGGCACCCACCTTGCCCTCACGCTCCACCTGGGTCCACGACAGCCGCACCTGGTGCTGGCCCAGCGGCAGCACCGCACCGACCAGCATATTGGTCTGCTTGGCGTCCAGCAGCCTGAACTGGCGCCAGGCGGCCGACAGCTTGAGCAAACCGGCGTCGTAAGACCCCCCCAGCGCATCGTCGCTGAACTGGCTGCCCGGCGTCAGGCTGTTTTCGCTGCGGGTGCTGGCGATCGACACGTTGAACGCGCCGGCCGCATAACCCAGCCGCACGCCCACCAGCTTGGCCAGCCCGGCGGTCACATCACCGCCTTGGCCTGGCGCCAGCGACACGCCGCCTTCCAGCCCGCCCAGCAGCCCCTCGGGCAGCAGCCATTGCAGGTGGTTGTTGGCCCGCACCGTGGTATTGGCATTGGTGCTGAACGCCGCACGGATCGGCCCGGCCGGCGTGGCCGAGATGAAGTTGCTGGCGCTCGCCACGCCCACATAGGTGAACGGGTCGTAACGGCTCCAATTGACATAGCTGGGCACAAAATCGCGGCCGGCGCGCAGCTCGCCCAGCGTCCGGGACGAGATGCTCACGGTGCTGCGCCGGTCCCAGAGCTGGGGTGCCGGCACGGTGCCGGCCATCACGCCGTTGCTGGCGTTGAAGCCACTCTCCAGGTGAAAGCCGGCGCGCAAGCCGCCGCCCATGTCCTCGCTGCCCCGAAAGCCGATGCGGCTGGTGGCATTGGAGCCACTGACCAGGCTCTTGACCGAGCCCAGCTTGTCGTTGTCGACGATGCGGGCGGCCAGGTCCACCACGCCAAACATCGTGATGTTTTCCTGGGACCAACTGGGTGCGCTGGCGGCGCAGGCCAGCGCCAGCGCGCTGAGTTGCTGTTTCATCTTGGCTTGTCTCTTGTTGTCACTTGTCAAAGGGGATGGGCGTCATTCAGCGGTCAGCTTGGCGGCCTGCACCACCCGCTTCCACTTGGCCAGCTCGGTCTTGACCATCGCGCCAAGCTGCTCGGGCGTGCTGGTTTCAACATCGGCGCCGTGGTCTTCGATGCGCTTGACGATCTCTTTGTCGCTCAACACCTCGTTCAGCGCCTTGTTCAGCTTGCTGACGATGGCCGCCGGGGTTTTGGCCGGCGCAAAAATCGCGTACCACTGGGTCACGTCCACACCGTCGACACCGGCTTCTTTCATCGTCGGCACATCGGGCATGCTGGCCACCCGCTTGGGGCCGGCCACGGCCATCGCCCGCAGCTTGCCGGACTTGACATGCGGCAGCGCAGTGAACAGGCTGGGAAACATGAACTGCGCCTGGCCGCCGATGGTGTCGCTGATCGCCGGTGCGCTGCCTTTGTACGGCACGCCCAGCATCACCACACCGGCATTGAGCTTGAACAACTCGGCCGCAAAGTGCGGCGCGGTGCCGTTGCCGGCCGACGCGTAGGTGTACTTGTCGGGCTTGGCCTTGAGCTGGGCCACCAGGTCTTTGACATCCTTCACCGGCACATTGGCGGTGGCCACCATCAGCGTGGGCGAATAACCCACCAGCCCGACCGGGCTGAAATCGGCCACCGGGTCATATTTGAGCTTTTGCAGCGCCGGGTTCATGCTGTGGGTGGCGATGTAGCCCAGCATCAGCGTGTGGCCGTCACCGGCCGCGCGGGCCACAAACTCGCTGGCGATCGAGCCATTGGCGCCGGCCCGGTTGTCGATGATGATGGTCTGGCCCAGCATCGGCCCGAGCTTTTGCGCAATGGTGCGGGCCATCGCATCGTTGGCGCCACCGGCGGCGGTGGGCACCACCAGCGTGATGGTCTTGCTGGGCCAGGCTGGCGTCTGGGCCAGCACCGGGGTGGCAGCGCTGGTGGCCATGGCGGCGGCCAGCAAGGGGGTGAGCAGGTTTTTCATCGGATCGTCTCCTTCGGGGGGGCTTGAAAACACATAGTCAGGCAGGTACATCTGCCCTTCGAGAATCTTGCGGGCGGTGCGCACCAGTGCGGCGCTGGTGATGCGCAGGTCGCCGGCTTCATCGGCCATCGCGCCGATTCGGCCGGCCAAGGTCACCGCCACATCGATGCGGCCTTGTGGGTGCAGCACGCTGATGTTGAGGGTGCCGCTGCCGGCCGCGCTGCTGCTGGCCACGGTGCCTGGCAAGGCAAACGCAGTGGCCACGCCGATGGCGCCGGTGGCGGCATGTGAGCTGTGGCAGCGGCGCGGTGTGAAGTAACGCGAGGTGATGCTGTGGTCGCTGTCGCCCGCGCTCACCAGCACCGGTTTCGGGATCACGCTGTTGCGCACATCGCCCAGGCCCATGCGCTGCCCGGCTTGCAGCCGCAGCGCCTCCAGGCGTTGCAGCAGTGGCTGGTTGGCGTCCAGCAGATCGGGCGTTTCGCGCCCGCTCAAACCCAGGTCGGCGGCACGCAGCATCATCAGCGGCATCGCCGCGTCGATGCAGGTCACGTCCAGCCCGTCGATCTGGTCGATGCGCTGGCCGGTAGGGAACACCGAGCCGGTCACCGCGCCCCAGGCATCGAGAAAATTCAAGTGGATGGCTGCGGCGGTGCCGGCCACACCGTCGATGCGGGTATCGCCGTCGTAGCGCACCTTGCCACCGGGCGTCTGCACCAGCACATCGATGCGCGACCGGGTATTGACATTGAACACCCGCACCGTGGTCACGCCATCGGCCGCCGGCACCAGGCCTTGCTCGATCGCAAACGGCCCCACGCCCGACAACATGTTGCCGCAGTTGGGCCGGGTGTCCACCGACTGCTGGCCCACACCCACCTGGGCAAACAAATAGTCCACATCGCAATCGGGCTGGGCGCTGCGCGACACCATCGCCACCTTGCTGTTCAAAGTGCTGCCACCGCCCACGCCGTCGAGCTGCAGCAGGGCGGACGCACCGCTCGCGCCGCTCAGCGCCTGGTCGCGCGCCCCGGCGCCGGCCGGCAACCATTCACGCAGAAAGAAGGGGCCGCGCGAGGTGCCGGCACGCATCAGGACACAGGGGATTTGGCGACTCATGGACTGGATCATCGGCGTCGGCGACTTCGTTGTGAATTGCATAATCAGAAACGATTGATCCATGCGGTGCATCACTGGCCGCTGCACGAAAGCCCGGGCCATGGCCATCAACTTCGATCTGAACGACTTGCTATCCTTCCGCGCGGTGGCCGAGCTGGGCAACTTCCGCAAGGCGGCCGAGTCGGTGAACATCTCGCAGCCGGCGTTCAGCCGGCGCATCGACAAGCTGGAGCAGGCGCTGGGTGTGCGCTTGCTGGAGCGCAGCACCCGGCGGGTTACGCTAACTGCCGTGGGGCGCGACTTTGCGCGCAAGGTGGAGCAGTTGCTGGAAGACCTGGACAACACCTTGCTGGGCATCCGCGGCGTGGCCGCCACCCGCATGGGCGAGGTGACGATCGCCTGCGTACCGTCAACGGTGTACTACTACCTGTCCCAGGTGATCTCGCGTTACCACCAGCGCTACCCCAAGATCCGCGTCAAGCTGCTGGACGCCGGCGCCAACGAGGTGCTGTCCGCCGTGGCGCGCGGCGAGGCCGACTTTGGCCTCAATTTCATCGGCGGCCAGGAGCGCGACATCGAGTTCACGCCGCTGCTGGAAGAGCACTTTGTGGCCGCCTGCCGGCGCGACCACCCGCTGGCCGGCAAGCGGCAAGTGGCCTGGGCCGAACTGGCGCCGTACGACTTCATCGCGGTGGGCAAATCCTCCGGCAACCGGCTGCTGCTGGACCAGGCCCTGGCCGGCGTGCCGGGCCGGCCGCACAGCATCTACGAGGCCGAGCATGTGACCACCCTGCTGGGCCTGGTGGAAGCCGGCCTGGGCGTGGCGGCGGTGCCGGCAATGGCGATGCCGGGGGCCGACCACCCACTGCTGGTGAGTGTGCCGTTGGTTGATCCTGTGGTCAGCCGCAAGGTGGGCTTGATCCGGCGCCAGGGGCGGGCGCTGTCGCCGGCGGCGCTGCAGCTTTATGAGTTTCTGCTGGAGATGAAGGGGCAGCGTGGGGCGCGGGAGCGGGGGGTGAAGGTTTGAGGCAGGTGACTAAAATCCATCCGCCCTGCGCCAAGCACTCAGCCCGCCCGCGCACCACCCCGGCCCAAGCCTTGCCAAGCATCGCCCCAAGCCACTTCAAGAGACTGTCAAACCATGGGCGCGCAATGGAAAGCCAAGCACAAGGACGTGGCCGCCAATGCCAAGGGCAGGCTTTTTGGCAAGCTGGCCAAGGACATCATGATCGCGGCCCGGCACGGTGCCGATCCGGCGGCCAACGCCAGGCTGCGGCTGGTGGTTGAGCAGGCCCGCAAGGTGTCGATGCCCAAGGAGACGCTGGAGCGGGCGATCAAGAAGGGCGCTGGCCTGACCGGCGAAGCCGTGCACTTTGAACATGCCTTGTACGAGGGCTTTGCGCCGCACCGCGTGCCGGTGATGGTGGAGTGCCTGACCGACAACCTGAACCGCGCCGCGTCCGAAATGCGGGTGCTGTTCCGCAAGGGCCAGCTTGGCAGCTCGGGCGCGGTGGCCTGGGATTTTGAGCACCTGGGCATGATCGAGGCCGAGCCCAGCAGCGCCGGCGCCGACCCCGAGCTGGCCGCCATCGAAGCCGGTGCGCAGGATTTTGAGCCGGGCTATGAGGCCGGCATCAGCTTGTTCCTGACCGATCCGGCCGATCTGGATTTGGTCAGCCGGGCGCTGCCGGCTTACGGCTTTAGCGTGGTGTCCGCCAAGCTGGGCTACAAGCCGAAAAACCCGATCGCTCCCACCAGCCTGAGTGCCGAGCAACTGGAGGAGGTGGAGGCTTTTCTGGCCGCGCTGGATGCCAACGAGGACGTGCAGCAGGTGTTTGCCGGCCTGCAGGGCTGATCAGCCCCGCGCCGCCATAAGCCCCGCGCCGCCATCAGCCCCGCGCCGCCGCCAGCACCGCGTTCAGCGTCGCGCTGGGGCACATCACCGCTTTGCACTTCTCGACGTCAGGCAAGTAGTAGCCGCCGATGTCGGCCGGCTTGCCCTGCACCGCGGCCAGCTCCTGCACGATGGTCAGTTCGTTGTCGGTCAGCGCCTTGGCCAGCGGCGCAAACCGGGCCTGCAGCGCGCTGTCTTCGGTCTGCTCGGCCAGCGCCTGGGCCCAGTACATCGCCAGGTAAAACTGGCTGCCGCGGTTGTCCAGCTCACCGGTGCGCGGTGACGGTGATTTGTTGTTGTCCAGCAGCTTGCCGGTGGCCGCGTCCAGGGTTTTTGCCAGCAGCTTGGCTTGCTGATTGCCGGTCTTGATGCCCAGTTCTTCCAGCGACACCGCCAGCGCCAAAAACTCGCCCAGCGAATCCCAGCGCAGGTGGTTTTCTTCCACCAGTTGCTTGACATGCTTGGGCGCCGAGCCACCGGCGCCGGTTTCGTACATGCCACCACCGGCCATCAGCGGCACGATCGACAGCATCTTGGCGCTGGTGCCCAGCTCCATGATCGGAAACAGGTCGGTCAGGTAATCGCGCAGGATGTTGCCGGTGACCGAGATCGTGTCGAGGCCCCGCACCACCCGCTCCAGCGTGTAGCGCATCGCCCGCACCTGCGACATGATCTGGATGTCCAGCCCGCTGGTGTCGTGTTCTTTCAGGTAGGCCTGCACCTTCTTGATCAGCTCGTTTTCGTGCGGGCGGTACGGGTCCAGCCAGAACAGCGCCGGCGTGCCGGAATTGCGCGCCCGGTTGACCGCCAGCTTGACCCAATCGCGAATCGGCGCGTCCTTGCACTGGCACATGCGCCAGATGTCGCCGGCCTCGACGTTTTGCACCAGCAGCACCTCGCCGGTGGCGAGGTCGACGATGCGGGCCTGGCCGTCTTCGCTGATCTCGTAGGTTTTGTCGTGTGAGCCGTATTCTTCGGCCTGCTGGGCCATCAGGCCCACATTGGGCACCGTGCCCATCGTGACCGGATCAAAGTTGCCGTTGGTCTTGCAGAAGTTGATCATCTCCTGGTAGATGCGGGCAAAGGTGCTTTCGGGGATCACCGCCTTGGTGTCCTTGGGCCGGCCGTCGGCACCCCACATCTTGCCGCCGATGCGGATCATTGCCGGCATCGACGCGTCGACGATCACATCGTTGGGCGCATGCAGGTTGGTGATGCCCTTGGCCGAATCCACCATCGCCAGCTCGGGCCGGTGCTCGTGGCAGGCGTGCAGGTCACGGGCAATCTCTTCGCGCTTGGATTCGGGCAGCGTGGCGATCTTGTCGTACAGGTTGACCATGCCGTTGTTGACGTTGACGCCCAGCTCGTCGAACAGCTTGCCGTGCTTCTCGAACGCCTCCTTGTAGAAGATGCGCACGGCATGGCCGAAGACGATCGGGTGCGACACCTTCATCATCGTCG
>JANOBL010000819.1:0-2214 GCA_031411635.1 Betaproteobacteria bacterium | reverse complement strand
CGGTGTTTCGCTACATCCAACTGCCCAAGCTGCGGGGTGTGCTGGTGATTGCAGTGCTGCTGCGTTTCATGGACAGCTTCATGATCTACACCGAGCCCTTTGTGCTGACCGGCGGTGGCCCCGGCAATGCCACCACCTTTTTAAGCCAGTACCTCACGCAAAAGGCGGTGGGCCAGTTTGACCTGGGCCCGGCGGCGGCGTTTTCATTGATCTATTTTTTGATCATCCTGGTGCTGAGTTTCATCCTCTACAACTGGATGCAGCGGGTGGGCACGGCAGACAAGTCGGAGGCTGGCCATGGATGAACGGCGATTCAAGAAGCGCAGCTTGTTCCTCGCGCTGTACCTGGTGTTTGCCATCCTGCCGGTGTACTGGATGGTCAACATGTCGTTCAAGACCAACAACGAGATCTTGTCGGTGTTCAGCCTGTGGCCGCGTGAATTCACGCTGGACCATTACCGCACCATCCTGACCGACGAGTCCTGGTATTCGGGCTACATCAACTCGATGATTTACGTGGCCATCAATACCGTGATCTCGCTGTCGGTGGCGCTGCCGGCCGCCTATGCGTTTTCGCGTTACAGCTTTCTGGGCGACAAGCATGTGTTCTTCTGGTTGCTGACCAACCGCATGACACCACCAGCGGTGTTTTTGCTGCCGTTTTTCCAGCTCTACACCACCTTGGGGCTGATGGACACGCACATCGCCGTGGCGCTGGCGCATTTGCTGTTCAACGTGCCGCTGGCGGTGTGGATCCTGGAAGGCTTCATGAGCGGCATCCCGCGCGAGATCGACGAAACCGCCTACATCGACGGCTACACCTTCCCACGCTTCTTCGTCACGGTCTTCATCCCGCTGATCAAGGCCGGCGTCGGCGTGGCGGCATTCTTCTGCTTCATGTTCAGTTGGGTGGAGTTGCTGATGGCGCGCACCTTGACCAGCGTCAACGCCAAGCCCATCGTCGCCACGATGACCCGCACCGTGTCGGCCTCGGGCATGGACTGGGGCGTGCTGGCCGCTGCCGGGGTATTGACCATCGTGCCCGGCGCGATCGTGATCTGGTTTGTGCGTCACTACATCGCCAAAGGCTTTGCGATGGGGAGGGTGTGATGACCCCCCGCCGTAGCGCCTTCGGCGCGCCCCCCCAGGGGGGCGCCGCCAGCGGCCCGGCGAAGCCGGTTCCGCGGCGTCCGTTGGATTGGGCCGTTGCCTGCGGGGCAGATGAGCGCCCAGGAGGCACCGATGTTTGATTGGATGGCGTGGACCTTGCCAGTCGCGGTGTTCTTCATCTGCATCGTGCTGATGCTGGCCGGCATGACGCTGTGGGAAATCAAATCCCCCACGGTGGAGCGGCGCGGCTTCTTGCCGATTGCCACCACACGTGGCGACCGGCTGTTCATCGGCTTGCTGTCGGCGGCGTGGTTGAACCTGGCTTTTGTCGCGGTCAGCGAAAAGATGGTGGCCTGGTTCAGCCTGGAACAAGAGCCGTCGATCTGGTTCAGCTTTGTCGCATCGATGGCCTTGCTGGCGCTGGTGATGAACAAAGGCTGAAGCACTGCAGTTGAAACGGCAGCCCGCCACCCTTCCCAGCGGGCCTGCCAGGTGATCAGCGGGAAGCATTTGCGAGGAGACTTCAATGAAATACCGCATGCATGCTGTGGCGTTCGCGGCGGCGGCGCTAACCGCCGGTCAGGGTGCCTGGGCCGGTGAAGCCGAGGCCAAGAAGTGGATTGATGCCGAGTTCCAGCCCAGCACCTTGAGCAAGGACCAGCAGACGGCCGAGATGAAGTGGTTCATCGATGCCGCCAAGAAGCTGATGGCCAAAGGCGTGAAGGAGATTTCGGTGGTGTCCGAGACCATCACCACGCACGAGTACGAGAGCAAGACGCTGGCCAAGGCGTTTGAAGAGATCACCGGCATCAAGGTCAAGCATGACCTGATCCAGGAGGGTGACGTGGTCGAGAAGCTGCAGACCAGCATGCAATCGGGCAAGAGCATTTACGACGGCTGGATCAGTGACTCCGACCTGATCGGCACCCACTACCGCTACGGCAAGATCATGAACCTGACCGACTACATGGCCGGCAAAGGGCGTGAGTGGACCAACCCGGGCCTGGACATCAAGGATTTCATCGGCACCAGTTTCACCACCGCGCCCGACGGCAAGCTGTACCAGCTACCCGACCAGTACAGGTTGGCAAACTGCTGGTCGGG
>JANOBL010000818.1:0-1857 GCA_031411635.1 Betaproteobacteria bacterium | reverse complement strand
GTGCCGGTGGTGATCTCGGCCGACAAGGCGGTGCGCTACGAGCAGGTGGTGCGGGCGATGGACGTGTTGCAGCGCGCCGGCATCCAGCGTGTGGGCTTGTCGGTGCGCCAGGGCGGCTGATGTCGGCAGCGGCGCTGCAGTTCCAGGATGCGCTGCGGCCGCGCAGCGAGGGCCGGCTGGGCCTGGGTGCAGCGCTGGCGCTGCTGGCGCACGGCGGGCTGATTGCCGCGCTGGCACTGGGGTTGAACTGGCGCTTGCCCGCACCGGTGGCCGCCAGCGCCGAGCTGTGGGCGGCAGTGCCGCAAGCTGCGGCGCCACCGCCACCCGTCACTGCGCCTGTCACTTCACCAACGCCATCCCCGCCCGCCCCGGCACCAGTGACCGCACCAGCACGCCCTGCCCCACCCCCGATGCCCAGCGCCGCCGAGCGCGAAGCCGAGATCGCGCTGGAAAAATCCAGGCAGCGCAAAAAAGACCTGCAGGCCAAGGAAGCCAAAGACGCCGCCGAGCGCCAGCGCAAGGCGCAAGACGAGGCACTGCGGCAGCAACAAAAACTCGAAGAGAAGCGTCTGGCCAACGAAAAAGCCCAAGCCAAGCAGCGCGATCAACAGGCCAAAGCCGAAAAAGCCCGCGAGGAAAAGGCCAAGCAGGAAGCCGCCGAGTTGCGCGAACGCCAGCAAAAAGAGGCCGAGGCCAAGGCACAAGATGCGCTGGTGGCCAAGCAGCGCGAAGAAAACCTGAAGCGCATGCTGGGCCAGGCTGGCGCTGCGGGCCCAGGCACCGCCAATGCCACGGCCGGCCCCACCACCTCAGCGGGCTACGCCGGCCGTGTCAGTGCGCGCATCAAGGCCAACATCATCAAGGCCGCCGATGTGATCGGCAACCCGGTCACCGAGGTGGAGGTCAAGTGCGCGCCCGACGGCAGCATCATTGGCCGGCGCATCACCAAAGCCAGCGGCAACACGACGTGGGATGACATCGTGCTGCGCGCCATCGACCGCACCGCCACGCTGCCACGCGACACCGATGGCCGCATCCCACCGACGATGCTGCTGACTTTTTCGCGGCAGGAGTAGGCCCTGCAGAAGCAGGCCCGCCAAACCGCCGCTCAGTGGTTCTCCCGCGCATGGTTGATCGTGTACTTGGGTATCTCGATCAGCAGATCCACATCGGCCAGGATCGCCTGGCAGCCCAGGCGCGAGTTGGGCTCCAGGCCCCAGGCGCGGTCCAGCAGGTCTTCTTCGCCCTCTTCCATCTCATTCAACGAGCGCAGCCCCTCGCGCACGATCACATGGCAGGTGGTGCAGGCGCAGCTCATGTCGCAGGCATGTTCGATCGCAATGCCGTTGTCCAGCAAGGCCTCACAGACCGAGGTGCCACGCGGTGCGCTAATCGCCGCGCCCTGCGGGCACAGCTCGGCATGGGGCAGGATCTTGATGACAGGCATGGTCTGGATCGTGTGGTTCAAAGGTCGGCCAGCTTGCGGCCGGTCAGCGCCTGCTGGATGCCGCGGTTCATGCGCGCGGCGGCAAAGGCTTCCGTGCCATCGGCCAGGCGTTGCAAGGCGCTGTCGATGGCGGCATGGTCGCTGCCTTCAGCGGTGGCGGCCAGGTCGGCCAGCAGCGCCTCGATGTCGGCACCCACGGCCGCGCACAGCAGCGCCGCATCAGCGCTGAGCGCGGCGCGGGTGGCCAGGCCCAGACGCTCGGCTTCGACCTTGGATTCACGCAGCGCACGCGCTGCCATGTCGGCCTCGGCACTGGCAAAGCCGTCTTTGAGCATGCTGGCGATCTGGTCATCGGCCAGGCCGTAGCTGGGCTTGACCACCACCGACGCCGCCACGCCCGAGCCCAGCTC
>JANOBL010000817.1:0-1863 GCA_031411635.1 Betaproteobacteria bacterium | reverse complement strand
GGCAGCGCCTGCTCATCAGCCTGGCCGCCCGCAGCGCGCAGTTGCGCGGGTTGGACACCGACGCACCCTGTTACGTCGAGGCGCATCCGTTTCGCATCGACACCACCGACGGCATCGGCCGCCCCACGCCCGAAGGTGCGCACCGCGACGGGGTTGATCTGGTGGTGGTGGTGCTGGTGGCGCGGGTGGGCATCAAGGGCGGCGAGACCCGGGTGTTTGATGCCGATGGGCCGCAGGGCCAGCGTTTTACCCTGACCGAGCCCTGGAGCGCGCTGCTGCTGGACGATGCCCGGGTGATCCACGAGAGCACCCCGATCCAGCCTGTGGACCCGGCGCTGGGCGGGCACCGCGACACGCTGGTGCTGACCTTCCGCCGAGGCGGCTTTCAAGGCCCCGCTTGAGGGCGCTGCCGGTCAAGCGCGCGGCGCAGCGCCCGGGCTGACCAGCCGCGCCAGCCGGTGCGCCGCCTGGCGCAAGGTGGGCGTGGTAGAGCCTGCCGCCAGCGCCAGGCAGCCGCGGGTGTAAGCGCGGTCGTTCTGCAGCCGGTCCAGGTCAACCCGGTGGCCTTCGCCGGCCATCAGCCATTTGAAATCAACAAACTCCAGCAACTCGGGCGCTGCGGTTGCCAGGGCCGGGGCTTGCCATGCAGGTACAGGGTTGGAGGCAGGGTGGGGGTTCATGGTGCGCTTTCGCTGGTACTGCAGAGCACAGGGACAACAAACACATCGCTGCTGCCAAGCCTAGGCCGTGTACAACGCGGCAAGGCTTGGATGTGTGATCGGACCACCGGCCAATTTGGTTTGCATCCCCATCCCAACGGAGGGAAGCGAGAAAACCGTACAGGCCTCGTTAAGCTTGTCGGCATGACAGCACTGGCAATCGACTACTCCGACGTGGCTGCGGCCGCACAAAGGCTGGCTGGCGTGGCACATCGCACACCGGTGCTGCGTTCGCGCAGCGCCGATCAACGCTGCGGCGCCCAGGTGTTTTTCAAGGCCGAGCATCTGCAGCGCATGGGCGCGTTCAAGTTTCGCGGTGCTTACAACGCGCTGTCGCAGTTTTCGCCCGATCAGCGCCGCGCCGGCGCGCTGGCCTTCAGCTCGGGCAACCATGCCCAGGCCATCGCGCTGTCGGGCCGGCTGCTGGGCCTGCCCACGGTGATCGTGATGCCGCACGACGCGCCCGCCGCCAAGCTGGCCGCCACCCGGGGCTACCAGGCCGGCCAGCCGGGCAGCGAGGTGATCCTGTACAACCGCTACACCGAAGACCGCGCGGCCATCGGCGCACGCATCGCCGCCGAGCGCGGCATGACCTTGATCCCGCCGTTTGACCATCCCCATGTGATGGCCGGCCAGGGCACCGCCGCGCTGGAGTTGATCAACGAGGTGGGCCCGCTGGACGCCTTGCTGGTCTGCGTGGGCGGGGGTGGTTTGATCTCGGGCAGCGCGGTGGCGGCGCGCCACTTGCTGCCTGGCATCGTGGTGATCGGTGTTGAGCCCGAGGCCGGCAACGACACCCAGCAAAGCCTGGCCGCCGGCCGCATCGTGCAGATCGCGGTGCCGCAGACGATTGCCGACGGTGCACAAACCCAGGCCAGCGGCCAACTGACGTTTCCGGTGATCCAGGCGCTGGTGCAGCGCATCGTCACTGTCAGCGATGCGCAGTTGGTCCGCACGATGCAGTTTTTTGCGCAGACGATGAAGCAGGTGGTCGAGCCCACCGGCTGCCTGGGTGCGGCGGCGCTGCTGGAAGGCGTGCTGGACCTGCGCGGCGCCCGGGTGGGTGTGATCCTGTCGGGTGGCAATGTGGATTTGCCGCGTTATGCCGAGTTTTTGAACCTGGCTCCCTCCCCCTTGGAGGGGG
>JANOBL010000816.1:0-2710 GCA_031411635.1 Betaproteobacteria bacterium | reverse complement strand
CAGCGCGGTGCGCCCGCCGTAAGCCTCGCGGCTGGCCTCGAACACCGCAATCAGCCCTTCCACCGTGCGCTGCGGTGACGACACCGGATGGGCCACGTCAGGCGACACCGGGCAGACCGACTCCACGCCGGCCAGCGGCTCGCGGATGATGCCGCTGAAAAACGACGAGGCCGCGCCATTTGGCCGGCCCGGCCGCACCGTCACCGTCATCAGCCGGGCGCTGCGGCCGTCGAGGTAGCCCTTGCGGGTGTAGTCGGCCACCAGGTGCTCGCAGATGTGTTTCTGGATGCCGTAGCTGGTCTGCGGCGTGGGCAAGGTGGTATCGCTGACGATGGCCGGCATCGGCACTGCGGCATCGGGGCCGTACACCGCCACCGAGCTGGAGAACACCAGTTTGGCCGGCGTGGCGCCTTGCTCGACGCGGTGGCGCAGCGCATCCAGCAGCGCGCGCGTGCTGTCCAGGTTGCTGCGCAGGCCCAGCTCGAAATCGGCCTCGCATTCACCCGAGACCGCCGAGGCGAGGTGGAATACGCCGTCCACCGCCTCGTCGCGCAGCGCCTGGCAATGCGCCAGCAGCGGGCCCAGGCGGGCCTCGATGCGTGCATCGGCCATCAGATCGGCGGGTGCCGGTGCCTGGTCGGCCAGCACGATGCGGCGGATGGCCTGGCCGGCCAGCGTGCTACGTTGCAACAGCGTGCGCGCCAGGCGGGCGCCGACAAAACCGGCACCGCCGGTGATCAGGATTTTCATGGTGGGTTGGGCGCTAAAGGAGCAGAGGCGTCAGCGCAGCGTAGCGGCACTGACAGGGGCTTTCAAACGCGAGGCCGGCAGCGCCAGCGACGGCAGCTTGCGGCGTGAACCCAGCACCGCGTCGATGTCCTCGCCGGCGCCGTCGATCAGCACCAGGATGGCTTTTTCGGCCTTCGCCGGAGTGCGCGCAATCACCGCGTCCAGCACCGCGCGGTGCAGCGGCAGCGATTTGGCCGGGCCGTCGGGCCGCGAGGTGGACAGCTCGAATGCGGTGCGCAGCAAGGCCCCCAAGGCCTTGCTCATCTGCAGCACCATGCGGTTGTGGCAGGCGCGCAGCAGGCCTTGGTGAAAGCGCAGATCGTGGGTGACGTAATCGCCGCCGTTGTCGATGGCGTTTTTCATGCCAGCGTAAGCGGCTTCGATGTCGGCGATGTCCTCGGCGGTGGCACGCTCGGCGGCCAGGCGCACCGCTGCTGGCTCCACCACGCGGCGCAGCTCTTGCAGATCACGCAGAAACTCGCGCGTGAAGCCGATTTTGGATTTCCACAGCACCACATCGGGGTCGAACCAGTTCCAGTGCTCCTCGGGCATCACCCGGGTGCCCAGCTTGGGGCCGGTGATCAGCAAACCCTTGGCCACCAGCGATTTGACAGCCTCGCGCACCACCGTGCGGCTCACGCCCAGGGCCTCGCACAACAACGGCTCGGGCGGGATGGCCACCCCCACCGGGTAGTGGCCGCTGACGATGTCCTCGCCAAGCTGGTCTACCGTGTTGCCGTGCACGTTTTTGATCATGCGCAAGATTTCAGGCCCGCACAAAAAGGGTTTGCAGCGGATCAGGGCCCAATTGCCGGCTCCAGTGGCCGTGCAGCTTGGGGTTGAAGCTGGCGCCGGCCGGCAGCACATCGGCCGAGAAAAAATGCTGGCCAGGGCTGAAGATGCGCGAGCTGCCGTCCTGCAGGCCGATCTCCATCTGGCCACCCAGGATGAACACCCATTGCGGATCGACGGTGCAATGAAACTCGCTGCGAAAGCCCACCGGGCTGTGGCGCAACTGGCAGCCGCCGCTGGGCATCAGCGCCGACAGCTTAGCCTGCGGTTTGCCCTCGCTCAGTGGGATAGCCTGCTCGCGGAAACGCGCACGGCCGTCGTGGTCGGTGTACAGGATGATTTGAGTAAAGCTGGTGGTCATGGGGCGGGCTCAAAGCGTCGCGGTGACACCACCATCGACGTACAGGATGTGGCCGTTGACAAAGCGCCCGGCATCGCTGGCCAGAAAAACCGCGGCCGGCGCCAGGTCTTCTACATCGCCCCAGCGCCGGCTGGGTGTGCGGTTGATCAGCCAGGCGGAAAACGTCGGGTCATCGACCAGCTTTTGCGTCAGCTCGGTCTTGAAGTAACCCGGGCCGATGCCGTTGACGGTGATGCCAAACGGCCCCAGGTCGATCGCCATGCCCTTGGTCAGCATCTTCACCGCGCCCTTGCTGGCGGCATAGGGCGCGATGCCGGGCCGGCCCAACTCACTCTGCACCGAGCAGATGTTGATGATGCGGCCCGCACCGCGCGGCACCATGCGTTTGGCCACCGCCTGGCCGACGAAGAACATGCTGTCGACGTTGGTGCGCATCACCGCTTGCCAATCGGCGGGATCGAACTCGTGGAAGGCGCCGCGCCGCTGCAATCCGGCGTTGTTGACCAGGATGTGGATCGCGCCGATCTCGGCCTCAATGCGCGCCACCGCCGCTTCGCTGGCGGCGGCGTCGGTGACATCAAACGCGGCCGCGTGCACCCGCAGGCCCTCGGCGCGCAACGTGGCGGCGGTGGCCGCCAGCTTGCCAGCGTCGCGGCCGTTCAACACCAGTGTGGCGCCGGCCTGGCCCAGGCCACGCGCCAGAGCCAGGCCGATGCCGGAGGACGAACCGGTGATCAGCGCCAGGCGCTGATCGAGACGAAAAGTGTG
>JANOBL010000815.1:0-2271 GCA_031411635.1 Betaproteobacteria bacterium | reverse complement strand
GTCGCGGTAGTCGTCGAACCGCGTGCGGCCGGTTGCCAAGGTGGCCTGGAAGGCCGCCATCGCCTTGGCCACATCGACCATCACGGTCTCGTCATCCACCGCCTCGGGCGGGCGGCCAAAGGCCAGCCGGTACTCGCAAGCCAGGCCGTCGCCGATGCGCACCACGCGCGCCACATGGGCAGCGTCCACACCCATCTCGCGCGGGTCCAGCAGCGGACGCAAGCTGGCCATCCACAGCGAGTCGCTGGCCCCACCCCAACCAAACCAGGTGTTCAGCGCGGCATTGGCGACAGCCAAGGTGTTGCGGCCCACCGGCGCCAGGCCACGTGCACGGGCGATACCGTCGGTCCAGCCGCGGTCGGTCTGGTGGCAAGCGACGCAGGCCACATAACCGTTGGCCGACAGCCGTGGCTCATGGAACATGCGCCGGCCGAAGCTGATGGCTGCTGCTTGTCCTGAAACGCGGTTGGACGGGTCGGGCCGGGCAGGTGGTGGCCAAGGGCCATGCGCGACGATGCGCAGCACTGTATCGGCCGGGATTGGCGCCGTCGCGCCTGCGCCACCTGCGGCGCTGGCCATGCCCAGCAGGCTTGCCGCCAGGCAGAGGGCCAATGAAGAACCGCAGCGCATGGCCGCAGTCTAGGGCGCAGGGGAGCGAAACAACACTCACCGCAGCGCCGGTGCCGGAGTCACTGCGGCGCTGAAGCCGGCTTGGGCGGCACCGTCTGGCCGTCGTGCTTCTGGCGCCGGATGTCGCGGCTGGCGTGGTCTTGCATCTTGTCCAGATGTTGGCGCTCTTGGGGCGTCACCACGCCATCGGCCTTGGCATGCGCCTCGGCATGGCGGATGGCGCGTTGCTCGCGGTGCAGGCGGTGGCGCTCGTGCGGCGTCAACGCACCCGACGCCGCACCCTAGGCGATGCGGGCGTGCTGGCGGGCCTGGCGTGCATCCACCTTGGGCATGGACGCAGCACCAGCGGGGGCCGGGGCCGGTTGGGCCTGCACTGCAAAAGCGGCCACCGACAAGGCAGCAGCGGCAAACAGAACATTCAGGACGGGTCGCATGGTCGTGCTTTCCAGTAGGGATGAAAACAAGGGTTTGGCAAGCGGTATCGACTCGGGCCCGGGTCGCTGCTTTACAACGCCAGGCTGCCCGGCAACGCCGACCACCGGCCTTGCAAAGTTGTGTGAACCGCTGCCCAACCAGGCCACCCCCAGGGCCAGCCCCGCACTCCTACAATCATGGGATGATCTCGCGCGAACCCACCCTGGAACGTCTCGCCATCGCCCAGCAACTGCTGATCGATCCCTTCGGTCTGGACGAGGCCAAGCTCAGCGCCGCGCTGGGGGTGATTGGCGAGCACCGCATCGATGATGCCGACCTGTACTTCCAGATCACCCGCCACGAGGGCTGGAGCCTGGAAGAAGGCATCGTCAAGAGCGGCAGTTTCAGCATCGACCAGGGTGTGGGCGTGCGTGCGGTGGCCGGTGAAAAAACCGCGTTTGCCTACAGCGACGACATCTCCGAAGCCAGCCTGCTGGACGCCGCGCGCACCGTGCGCAGCATCGCCGCTGCCGGCCAGAGCCGGCGCGTCAAAGTGGGCCGGGCGCCCAGGATTGCCACCAGCCGCGCGCTGTACTCGCCCACCGATCCGATTGCCACGCTGGACAGCACGCAGAAGGTGGCGCTGCTGGAAAAGATCGAGAAGCTGGCCCGCGCGCGGGACCCGCGTGTGGTGCAAGTGATGGCCGGTGTGGCTGCCGAGTACGACGTGGTGCTGGTGGCGCGCGCCGACGGCACCCGCGCCGCCGATGTGCGCCCGCTGGTGCGGCTGTCGATCACCGTGATCGCCGAGTCCAACGGCCGGCGCGAGGTGGGCTCGGGTGGTGGTGGTGGGCGCTTCGGCCTGGGTTATTTCCAGGACGAGCAGCTTGCGCTGTACGTGGACCAGGCGGTCAACGCGGCACTTACCAACCTGGAATCGCGCCCGGCCCCGGCCGGCCTGATGACCGTGGTGCTGGGCCCGGGCTGGCCCGGTGTGCTGCTGCACGAGGCCATCGGCCACGGGTTGGAGGGCGATTTCAACCGCAAGGGCTCGTCGGCGTTTGCCGGCCGCATCGGCCAGCGGGTGGCGGCCAAGGGTGTGACCGTGCTGGACGACGGCACCCTGCCCGACCGGCGTGGCTCGCTCAATGTCGACGACGAAGGCTGTGCGTCACAGCGCAACGTGCTGATCGAAGACGGCATCCTGAAGGGCTATATCCAGGATTC
>JANOBL010000814.1:0-3327 GCA_031411635.1 Betaproteobacteria bacterium | reverse complement strand
CGAGGGCATGCTGGTGACGATCACCGGCCCGTTCACGGTGGCGCAAAACTTCTTCCAGGCGCGTTACGGCCAGCTCACGCTGGCGGTGGGTGGCCGGCTGGAAACCCCCACCAACCGCTACCGCCCTGGCACGCCCCAGGCCATCGCGCTGGCTGACGAAAACGCACGCCGCCGCTTGATCCTGGACGACGGCAGCAGCCTGCAAAACCTGAACCCGACCGCCTATTTCGGCGCCAACGGCTTGCCGCGTGCCGGCGACACCGTGGCAACGCTGACCGGCGTGATCGACTACGGCCTGGTCACCGCCAGCAACACCGGTGCCGGCGACTACAAACTGCATCCCACGGTGGCGCCGGTGTTCAGCAGCGCCAACCCACGCACCGCAGCCCCGGCGGCCGTGGGTGGCAACGTGCGGCTGGGCAGCTTCAACGTGCTGAACTTCTTCACCACCTTCACCAACGGCGCCACCGCCGGGGGCTTGAGCGGCCAGGGCTGCACGCTGGGCGCCAGCCCGGCGGCCAGCAACTGCCGGGGCGCCAACAGCCTGGCCGAGTTTGTGCGCCAGCGCGCCAAGATCGTCGAAGCGATCTTGGCGCTGGACGCCGACGCGGTGGGCTTGATGGAGATCCAGAACAACGGCAACGAAGCAGCGCAAAACCTGGTGGACGCGCTGAATGCCCGGCTGGGCACCAGCAGCTACGCGGTGGTGGGCCAGCCAGCGGACGGCACCGGCACCGACGCGATCCGTGTCGCAATGATCTACAAGCCCAGCCGGCTGGCAGCGTTTGGCGCCGCGCTCAGCGATGCCTCGGCGATCAACAACCGGCCGCCGCTGGCCCAGACTTTTGCGGCGGCCAATGGTGAGCGTTTCACACTGGTGGTCAACCACCTCAAGAGCAAGAGCGGTTGCCCGGCTGCCGGTGATGCCAATGCCGCTGGCAATACCGATGCCGGCGACGGCCAGGGCTGCTGGAACGCGCTGCGGCTGGCCCAGGCCCAGGCCTTGCGCAGCTTTGTGGCCCGGCTGCAGGGCGGCAGTGGCAGCAACGATGTGATGCTGGTGGGGGATTTCAACGCCTACGGCCAGGAAGACCCGATGCACGACCTGACCAGCAGCGGTTACATCGACCAAAGCGGCCGCTTCGAGGCGCCGGGCTACTCCTACGTGTTCGACGGCGGCGCCGGCCGGCTGGACCATGCGATCACCACCGCCACGATGTCCGCCAAAGTGAGCGGCACCGTGCACTGGCACATCAATGCCGACGAATCGGTGGCGCACGACTACAACCTGGAGTTCAAGCAGCCGGCCTGCGCCACCTGCGCACCCGATCCGTACGCGGCAACGCCGTACCGCTCGTCCGACCACGACCCGGTGTTGCTGGGCCTGAACCTGTACAAGACCATCACCGGCACGGCCGGCCGCGACACCTTGGTGGGCACCCCCGGTGACGACTGGATCATCGGCGGCCCCGGCGCCGACAGCTTGACCGGCGGTGCCGGCAACAATGTGTTTGCCTACCTGGCCATGCGCGATGCCGGCGACACCATCACCGACTTTGTGCCCGGCAAAGACCGGATCGACCTGCTGGCGCTGCTGGCATCGATAGGCGCCAACCCGGCCACGGCCTACAGCCAGGGCGTGGTCAAGCTGGTGGCGGCCGGCGCCAACACCGTGCTGCAGATCGACAGCGATGGCAGCGCCGGCCCCGGCGTGGCGCGCCCGCTGCTGACCTTGCTTGGCGTCAGCCCGGCGCAGATCGTGCCGCTGCGCGACCTGGGCCTGCAGTAACCCCATCCCCACCGGAGAGCAACTCCATGCAAACCCACCCGCTGATCGCGGCCGCGCTGGCCACGGCGCTGCTGGCCACCACCTTGCCCACGCTGGCACAAAGCACCGACCTGCGCACCTGGGCCGCCAGCGGTGATGTCACCGCCAGCGCCAACAGCGCCACCTTGACCACCGCCGCGATCGACTCGGGCGAATCGCCGTTGTCGGCACAGAGTGCGCTGTACATCGATGCGCTGGAAGCCGCGCTGGCGCTGCCCAGCGGCGCGCTGGGGCTGGACGCCTGGGAGGGCTCGGCCTTGTACAGCAGCTTCAATGCCGCCGCCGGCACCCGGCTGACCCTGGACTGGACCCTGAGCACCACCGGCTTCGACAGCGCGTTTGCCGACCGGGCCTTTGCCGTGATCGACGGCAGCACAGTGGCGCTGATTGCCCAGGTGGCCGCCACGCCGCTGGCCGGCAGCTTCAGCCACATTTTTGCCAGCAGCGGCGCGCACACGCTGGCGCTGGGCGTGCTGGACATCAACGATGTGACGGCGGTGTCCAGCTTCACGGTCAGCGGCCTGCAGGTCAGCGCGGTGCCCGAGCCGGGTGAGTGGGCCTTGCTGATCGGCGGCCTGCTGGTGCTGCCGTGGCTGGCGCGGCGCCGCCGGGTCCGTGCTGCTGGCGTCACCCGCAGGATGACCAAGCGTTTGCTGGCCGCCACCACGTTGGCCGTCACATCGCTGGGCGCCAGCGCCGACACGCTGGCCTTGTGGAACTTCAACGACAGCAACCTGACCGTGGACGTCGGCACCGGCACTGCCGCGCTGGTGGGTGGCACCACCACCTCGGGCTTCAACAGCGGTGGGGGCTCCAGCGATGCAGTGCAACCCGGCTTCGGCTGGTCGATCAGCAGCTTTGCCGCCCAGGGCACGGGCGACAAACAACGCGGAGCGGCGTTCAGCCTCAGCACGCTGGGCTTTGAGAACATCGGCTTCAGCTACGACATGCGGCACAGCAACACCGCCGCCGGTGACGAGGTGGTGCAGGTGTCCACCGATGGCGTCAACTTCAGCGATCTGGCCAGCTTCAGCACCAACAACAACGGCGCGGCGCAGCCACTGTGGTTCAACGGCCGCAGCGTGGATCTGTCGGCGCTGCCGCTGGGCGACAACCAGGCCAGCCTGACGTTCCGCGTGGTGGCCACGTTTGCGCCCGGCACCGCCAGCTACGCGGTGTCCAACACCTCGGGTACCTACGGCACCACCGGCACCTGGCGCTTCGACATGGTGACGGTCAGCGGCACGCCCATCGTGGCGTTGCCGGAGCCGGGCTCGGTATTGCTGCTGTTGGTGGGCCTGGGTTTGTTGGTTGGGCTGGCTGGTCGTCTTCAGAGCCGGCATTCATAGGTTGGAGCGTGAGCGTCGGGCCGGGTTGCCGTGTTTCGCTCCGTGTCACCCGACGCCGACCGAAGGCGGTCGCCGTCTCCTTCTTTACCTACGCAAAACACGGCAACCCACCCCGACGCTCAATTGACAACGAGGCGAGGCCAGGTTTTC